>PQAL01000011.1 GCA_003105035.1 Anaerolineales bacterium
TACAGAAAGAATGTTACACCAACGGATGGTCCATTCCGTCCATTTACTGAAAAATTACACCGCAAAGATAATTTATTGTCTATGAGAGACCAAATCCAGTATAATCAGCTTATGGGAAATGCAACATCGCTCGGGGGGGTTTACGCGGCAGTAGTGACGCCACTCAAGCCTGACCTGACCATAGATATGGATGGAATCAATCGTATACTCCGATTCCTCGCTGGTCGTGGGTGTCACGGCGCCTTGTTGATGGGGACAACAGGTGAAGGTCCTTCCTTTTCGAGCGGGGAACGCATTTCATTATTCCAGGCAGCAGCTGAAGTGCGGCAAACATTGCCCGGTTTCAAGCTGCTCGCTGGCACCGGCACTCCAAGCCTCGATGAGACTATTCAGCTCACCAAGAAAGCCTTCGACCTGGGTTGCGATGGTGTGGTAGTCTTGCCTCCTTATTATTACAGAAAAGCTACTGACCAGGGTCTGTATCAATGGTTCGCACAGGTTCTCGATAGAGCAGTGCCTCAGGATGGCAAATTGCTAGGTTACCATATCCCACCTATGACTTCCATGGGATTCTCGCTCGAGCTCCTGGCAAAATTAAAAGAAGTCTACCGCGATCAGTTTGCGGGCATCAAAGACTCATCCGGTGATGTGGCGTGGGCGCGCAAGCTGGGGATCGAATTTGGTAAGGATCTGGTAGTGTTCACCGGCAATGACCGGCTGTTCACCCATGCTTTACGGTCGGGGGCTTCGGGGTGCATCACTGCCATGGCTAACTTGCTCTCTCCCATGTTACGGACAGTGTGGGATAAAGCCCAATCCGGTAACCCGGATGAAGTCATCCAGGATAAACTCAGTGCCGCACGTGAGGTACTGGACCGCTATACCCCGTTCCCTCCCTTGTTAAAAATGATGCTTTCCCGCCTTCACGGATTTGAGTGCTGGAATGTAAAACCGCCTTTATTAGAGTTTGATCCGGCTCGCATAGAAATTGTTATCTCTGAATTCCTCGCCTCGCTTGAATAGGCTGCTTCGATGAGTTCAGATCCAACCAAGCCTTCCCCCTACCTGGTTCCCATCCTGCTCATTTTTGCCCTGGCAATGTTAGTTTTTTTGGCAGCGTTGATCCTGTATATCACCAACACGCCGACATCAGAGAGCATCACCGAGACGCCTGTATTTGTGACCATCACTTCCGTTCCCAGCTCAACCCCCTCCAACACGAGCACGATTACCTTCACTCCTCGTCCCACATGGACGTTACGCCCCTCTTCAACAGCCAGCCAAACACCTCTTCCAACCGATACAGCTACCCCTACACTGATAAAGACCCTGACCCCTGCCAAAGCCGCCCAATATAACACCTTTTACGAGCTAAAACCCTGGACTCTTGCTGACCAATCCTACACCATTGAGCTAATGCGAGCTAATGCAACTCTCAAACCCATAGATGCTAATTTCCAGGCACTGGCCTACGCAGAATCGGAGGGGATCTTGCGCTATCCAGAAGCACTGGAAGCATCTACCTGGGAGTGGGATCGTGCCTACAATTGGATTCGAATAAATAGCCCGAACGGCATCTCTGCTTACAGCCGGCTGATCGAATCAGCGATCATATCTGGTCAGGTGCGTACCGGAGATCTGCCTGATTGGTTCGCCAGCCATGAAACTCGCCTTGAGCTTAATGTTACTTCCCAAACCCCATTGCCCGGCGAGCTCAGCCGTGCCCTGCTGGAGCTAACTGGTGCAGGTAGTGCTTATCTTTGGCTGGTAGAAACACCCACAGGTACGACCGTTTACTCATTAATCAACGACATCGACTACGACCAGCCACATCAAAACAGTTTCCTTTACAGCGACTTGACCGGTGATTCCTCTCCGGAATTGGTGATCTTTCGAGAACGAACCCCTGGCGATACATTATTCATTCCCCCTCACATCTTCAGCGTTTCCAATCTGCCTCCCATTGAGCTACCCATCCAGATCCAGCCTCCGATGGACTTTGGCCTGGAACCAGCCATGCAGGTTGAAACGATTTCCACAACGCTCCAAACCAACGCTTTGCAGGTGACGTCGATGTTGATGCCCTCCTGCCCAGCCTTTGCCACCCAGCAGTACACCTGGCAGGGCGAAAGCTTTTCTGTCACGCCTTTCGATTACCGGCTTGAGCCAGTCTACGATCTAAGGGCATATTGTGAAGCTGTCTTGGATGCAGCTTCGGCAGCATGGGGACCGGAGGCAGCCATTATCGTTGCCAATGCGATGCTGGTGATCTGGCCGCCTGACTTGGACACCCAGGGGCATCCTTATCCACCAGATGCATATGACCAGCTGCGCTATCGCTTAGGGATCTTATATGCATTGGCAGACCAATCGGATGATGCTGTATCGATGATGTCAGAAATAATTGACACGCCCATCGTTGCTGGTTCGAGCTGGGTGACTCCGGCAAATGAATTCCTGCGCATTTACCAGCAACCAGAAGACTTACTGCTCGCTTGTCAGTCAGCCCAGTATTGCAACCTGCACGATGCACTAACAACTATGACAATATACAGTCAGGCGGAAGACCCAACCAAGGCTTTGCAGTATCTCCAGCAACATGGTCTGGTGACTCGCTCCAGCGGCATATTTGACTTTGATGGGGATGGTCAGGATGAACGCTGGATAGTCATCCTGCCAAAAACAGGCGCTAAGCTCGAGTATTGGATCCTTACCAGCCTGCCAGCTGGTGTGCAGGCAATTTTCGTGAAGGGCATTGAACCGGGTGATGGCCTGCCCTATCCCCATGAACCTGCCGGGACAGTTCCGGTGATGCAATTTCAACCTAGAATTGGCTTCATAATGGAGCGCCTGCCTGAGACTGGCGAGGCATATATCGAATGGGTGGATGTGGAGTACGCTCGTCCGACAGTGATCCTGGATGGATATACTCGTGCTGTCAATGACTTGATGAATGGCGTAAACCCGGAAATCGTGCTTAATTCCTTGACTGAACTTTACGATTCTCCACGCTTCAAGGGCGATTGCATCGCCTTCAATATCTGTGATCAATTCCATTACACCATGGCCCTTACGTATGACGTACTCGGTCAACAAGGAAATGCCATTGACCAATACTTGTGGGTGTGGCGGAATTATGCACAAAGCCCATACACAACACTGGCGCGCCTGAAATTGGATTACTTCCCTCTCCCGACTTATACATTTACTCCGGTACCAACCAGCACCATGGCTCCCACGCGCACCGCGACATCTACCCGGACAATCACACCCACGCCTACCCAAACTGCCACAAAAACAAGTACTCCTTAACCGTTTAAAGTTGACGACAGAATACCAAACATGCCCTATCCCCATGACCTCTGGCGATTGTTAATTACCCAACCAGCACATGGTGCATGGAATATGGCTGTCGATGAAATGCTGTTGGAGTTGATGGAGGACGGACATACTCAGGCATGCCTGAGACTGTACGCCTGGGAGCCCGCCTGCCTATCTATTGGCTATGCGCAACCATATTCCGAGATCGACCTTGAGCGCCTCCACCTTCACAACTGGGAATGGGTTCGCCGACCTACCGGCGGGCGTGCCATCTTGCACACCGATGAGCTCACTTATTCCGTGGTAGCACCCAGCTCCGATGCGCGGATGGCTGGAAGTGTGCTCGAGAGTTATCAACGTTTATCCAAGGCACTCCTATCGGCCTTGCATTCAATGAATATCCCGGCTCAGGCCCATCCCTTACCCCCATCTATCACCGGGCAGGAAGCTGGGGCTGTGTGTTTTGAAGTCCCGTCTAATTATGAAATCATCATCCAGGGGAAAAAGCTGGTTGGCAGTGCCCAGGCACGTCGTAAAATTAGTGTGCTCCAGCATGGCTCTCTACCCCTGGGTGGCGACCTCACCCGTATCACACAGGCGCTTCATTATCCTGATGAGATAAATCGGGAGGACGCTGCTGCACGTTTGTTGGCACATGCCACTACTGCAGAAACCGTGCTTGGGTATCCCCTAAGCTGGGACGCAGTTGCGCAATCCTTTGTGGAGGCTTTCCAGACTGAATTGAACCTTGGATTTGTGGCGAGTGAACTCAGCTGTGCTGAGCTCCAGAAAGTTGACCAGCTTGTCAGGGAAAAATTTGCTCAACCTGCCTGGCTGGAACGGATCTAGATTATACTGGACGACAAATGGCAATTGGAATCCTCACCCTTCAATTACAGCTGCCTGGATGCAAGTCTCTCAAGGAAAAGCGGTCGCGATTAAAACCGCTTATTACCCGCTTGCATCGCGAATATAACCTTTCAGTGGCAGAGATTGATCAGCAAGACCGGTGGGATGAAGCAACCATTGGATGTGCGATGATCAGCAACGAACATAAGTTTCTTGAAAGCTCTTTACAGACCGTGATCCACTGGTTAGATAAGAACTGGCCGGATGTGACGCTGGTGGATGATCAAATCGAAATCATTAACTAGGATGGGAATATGGATCTACAGCTGCGTAATAAACGTGCCTTGGTAACTGGCTCTAGCCGGGGGTTGGGATATGCAATTGCTCATTTACTGGCATCAGAGGGCTGCCGGGTAGCCATCAATAGCCGCAACGACCAAACCTTGCAGGCTTCTGCCCAGCGCATGGCTGATGAAACGCAGGGCGAAGTTCTCGCCCTGGCGGGTGATATCAGCCAGCTTGAATTTCCTGATACCCTCATTGCTCAGGTCGTGGAAAAATTTGGCGGATTGGACTTGCTGGTAACCAATGCCGGTGGACCTCCTGCTGGCAAATTTGAAACTTTCGATGAGCAATCCTGGCAAAAAGCTGTGGATCTCTCGTTTCTCTTGCATGTCCGTCTGATCAGAGCAGCCTTGCCGTACCTGCGCCGGTCAGCTTGCGCCAGCGTGCTTACGCTCACCTCCTATTCGGTAAAACAGCCAATCCCCAACCTGGTGTTATCTAACAGCGCCAGGGCAGCCACAGTCGGCCTGACTAAAAGCCTGGCACTTGAGCTTGGTCCTGAAGGCATCCGTTTTAATTCAATCTTGCCTGGTTGGACTGCCACCGAGCGGGTGATTGAGATCATGTCCTTCCGGGCGCAAGCGAATGGAACCACTGTTGATGATGAGATCAACAAACAGGCAAAAGAGGCTGCCTTGGGCCGCATGGCTCGCCCAGAGGAAGTAGCCAATGCAGCTGTATTCCTGCTATCACCCGCGGCTGCCTATATCACCGGCGTGATGCTCACGGTTGACGGCGGGATATACAAAGGCACACAATAATGCGAAATTGCCTAAATAACGGATAAATTTAAACCGGAGCTGTATTAAAGCTATCGGCAGCTGCCTTATAAACTCATGCAGCTGCCAGTAATCTCCATTGTCATATGCAGCCTGGCCTCCATGGGCCAGGTGTTGACGATTTATGATTTCCAATAATTAAAGGGTGATTTCCAGCAATCCTTCACCCAGGGCGCGCAGTTTATCAACATTAAGCTCACTAAGCCTCACTGCCAGCTCGAGATAGGGCTGGTTAATTGGCTTGCTGATGAAGTCTTGAAGCTCAGCAGGTAGACCCAGGAAACCGCTGACGGTTTGTTTTTCAGTAAACCATTTGCCGACCGGCCCTTGATGATCCTCGAACTCATCGATTGAGCTGTTTAGGACCATGATAAGGGCTTCCAGCTCAGGCAGTGGGATGGATGCTTCGCCTCGCTCATAAGCTTCCAGGCTGGCAGCAGGGATCCCCGCCTGAGTAGCAAGATCTTCAACCGACTGTGTAGCTGCATTCCGGTTTTGCTGAATAAGGTAACCAATCGCCTTCTGCCTGATTTGTTTGAGTTGCTCGGGATCATCCACCTTATTACGGTCGACCGACTTTAAAAGCTCATTCTCCCAGAAATGCTCGAGGGGAATATCCAGGTAAAACGCTAATATCTCCAATTCTGGCAGGGTTGGCGGCCTTTCGCCACTTTCCACTGCAGCCAGCTCATCATTCGAAATGCCCAAAGCAGCAGCGCATACTTCAACGCTTTTCCCTGATTTTTCCCTGGCATCGCGCATCAAAATACCCAGCTTCTTAGCTCGGATGATCTTTAAAATCGGATTTATCGTCATCTGATTACCTCTATCAATACACAACCCTGATCTTCTCTGTGAGGGTAAAGGACTTATTTTTCCGGCAATACAGGCATGATATAACCCACACCGGAGCGGGTCACAATATGGGTAGGTTCATTCTGATCCCGTTCCAGCTTTTGTCGCAAGCGGGAAATGCTCACCCACAGGATTTCCTTATCTTTTTGATACTCGACGCCCCATACATCCCGCAATAACTGTTCCGAGGGAATTACCGTGCCAATATTTTGGGCAAGCTGGAGCAGGATGCGGTATTCTGTGGCAGATAAATAGACCATCTTCCCGTTGAGGAAAACTTCGGCTTTTGCCAGGTCAATATCCATATCGCCATGATGAAAGATCGACGGTGCAGCCATGGGCGCAGGTTTGGCTGCCCGACGCAGGACAGCCCTCACCCTGGCCAACAATTCCGTCGCTGAAAACGGCTTGACGATATAATCATCGGCTCCCAAATCAAGGCCTCGCACGCGATCCTTCTCCTCCCCCTTAACGGTGACCATGATGATCGGCACAGTGGAAAACTTTCTGATACGCTCACAGGTTGTAAACCCGTCCAGAACCGGCATCATAACGTCCAACAAAACCAGGTCAGGCTTTTCGTTAGCTACTATATCCAGCGCTTGCTGGCCGTTGTATGCCTTGAGCACATCGTAATTGTCCGATATCAGGTTTGCTTCCATCAGGCGTACATAACGCGGCTCATCGTCGACGATCAAAATCTTCTTAGTCATGGGTTGCCTCCTCTCCCAGTGTAGCAATATCAAGATTATCAAACTTGGTCGGTAGGGTTATTGTAAAATTAGTGCCTTGTGATACCACAGAGCTCACGGTTATTTCGCCACCGTGACCATGGATAATTTCCTGAACGATATATAGCCCCAATCCGGTACCATGGTTCGCCACGCGAGTCTCAGGCACCCGATAGAATCGTTCAAATAGATGTCCAAGATGTTCTTCAGCGATACCTGGCCCATGATCTTCCACGGTGATCACACAATTGTCGGTATTATTTTTTAACGTGATCTGTACTTCTGAACCTGGTGCATATTTTACTGCATTGCTCAATAAGTTATCGAACACCTGTGTAATGCGCGTTGGGTCTGCCATAACGACCACGTCGTGATCGCCCCGCAGTTGGACGGAAAGTGTGGAATAGTGGGTGGTGCTTCGTACGACGATCTCACGCAGCATCATATCTATGCGTACTGGTTGGAGCTGCATGAACATTGTGCCAGCTTTCAGCCGTGCAGAATCAAGCAAATCTTCAATCAGGTTGTGCAAACGGTCTGCTTCTTCATCAATAATAGTCAGAAATTCGCGCCTTGAATTATCATCCCAGGCGGTGTCGTCCCTGAGCAGCGTAGTTGCATACCCCTTGATAAATCCAATCGGGGTACGCAGCTCGTGTGAAATCGTGGTGATGAAATCATCCTGCATACGCCTCAGCCAGCGCTCTGCTTCCAGCTTGGACACTCGCTCAACCAGATGATGGTTTTCGACAAGCTGAGCAGTCTGGGCAGCGATGAATTCAGCCAGCCGAATTTGATCGGGTGTATAGGGTGGACCACCGAAGCGGCCAAACACCAAGACCCCCAACACATCTTCGCCAGCCTTTAATGGCAGGCCCAGAAAATCCCGCCAAAACAAGCGGTTATTTTCCCAGCCATCTAATTTCTCCTGGATGAGGGCTGTCTGCTTGGTCGTATACGCCTGGTTAGCGATTTTTCCTCCCCATTCAATTTCACCTTCGGCATTTTTACCGCGACCTACCACCCTGGCGTAGGACGGATCGAGGCCGTTGCCATTTCTTGGGGTGTATAACACCAGGTTATCGAAGATTAATACATGGCGTGTATGCAGCACAATCAGGTCCATGGCTGAGTCAATGTTTTCAGTCTGGGCAATCGCCAGGCCAATGGCGTATACGGCCTTGATATCCTCAGGCCTCAGGATTACGGCTTCAGTGTTTTCTAGTGGCAGACTCATACCTGATCAGCAACCAGTGCTGGTAATTGGAATGCAATTACTGTGCCTTTCCCCGCTTCTGAAGAGACTTCAACCTTGGAACCATGAGCTTCGACGATCTTTTTAACCAGTGCCAGACCCAGACCAATGCCTCCATACCGCCGGGTGCTCGAGCCATCTAGCTGGTGATAGGGCTCGAAGATTTCATCTAATTTTTCGGGCGATATCCCTATCCCATTGTCAGCGACATGAAATCTAACCAGCTTATCAACTTGCGCCAGTCCCACCGTCACGCACCCGCCAGGCGGGGTGAATTTAATGGCATTCTCTGCCAGCTCCATCACTACCCACTGGATCTTTTCACTATCCATACGAACCATGCCCGGATCGGTGTCGATCTCAACTTTCAGAACCACCGGCCGGGTTGCAGCCTTGATTTTTGCTTGTTTTAGAGCCTGGGAGATTACTTCACTAAAACTCGTCGGTTTCATCTGCAGGGTGAACTGCCCGGTTGCTTCCAAAGAAAATTGGAGCATTTTTTCGATCAGCTCTTCCAGGCGCGCCTCAGATCTCAGCATAACGTCCAAGGCAGTCTTCTGCTCATCCGACATATTACCCAAGCAGCCATCATTCATCAAGTCTAAATATCCACGGATATGGGTCAGGGGAGTACGTAATTCATGTGAGACGTTGGAAATGAAATTCGACTTTAGCTGGTTGAGCTCAGCCAGTTTATTCAGCGCGGATTGCAGTTCCTGTGTGCGTTCTTTAACTCTTTGCTCCAATTGGAGATTGGATTGGTGCAGAGCAGATTGCAGCTGCAGGATTTGTTCAGTGATGACCTGGTCAAGCATCTCCCGGTCGATCAGCTTCAGTTCCAATAGTGCCTGTCCAACCAGACGTTGATGACCATCCGGACCAGGCTTTTTAGCATAATCAAGGGCTGCCTGCAACCCTTCTTGGGTTAATACCCCCCGATCGATAAGCAGCTCTCCCACACGAGGGACCAGGATTTCAGGTGTTATGGGAATGGCAGGATTTTCGGAGATGCGTGCGATTACCTGTTGTTCCCCTATCACCGCGGCTAAAGCCAGGTTTACCCCACAATGGGGGCATTCCAATACATCTTGGCTCACTGGTTGTCCACAATTGGGGCATGGTAAGTGTATATCCATATTAGGCCTGTCTGGTTTGTAATATCATATCCTGACTTACCTTATCACGCAAGCCTATCAATAATGTAATGGTATTATAAGGAAATAATTCAGGATTTAAGGCATAATATAACGTATGACAGTTGCCATGCCGATGAGATTACTTATCCTGGATCAGGATTCCCTGGAAGTTAATTTTCTCAAGCAGATTTTAAATCCGAACCAGTTTGAAATCGTCAAGCTAAATTCCAGTGCTGAAGGTATTCAGGCTACCCAATCCTGGAACCCCGATGTGATTATCATCAACACCATGCAGCCCTCAGATAATGGCTGGAAACTCTGCCGCAGGATCCGAGAATACAGCCAGGCACCTATCCTGGTGGTCGCTGCTGTATCCGAACCTAACATGGTGGCACGTTGGCTGGATGCGGGTGCTGATGATTATCTTCCCCGCCCATTTTCCTCTGAAGTCCTGGTCGCTCACCTTCAAAAGCTCACCCGCCAGCTAAGGCTTACCCAAAACAATCCAATCGCACAACCTGCTCAATAATTACGCTTGTGAATACCCTTGATTCTTTATTTTCTTGGGTTAAAATCAAGGAAATTTGATTCCAAGGAGATAAGACATGCCAGAAAAAACAGCCGATCAATCGTCGAAATACCCACCCTCGCGATTGACTGAACGCACCGACGAGGTATGGGAAACCTCTGAAGCTGCCCAATCTCTAGAGCGCATGCGCGCCAATCCCAGGATCAAATATGTTGTTATCGTGGTCCCAGAGGATGCTTGCCCAGCCTGCCAAAACCTGACCGGTACTTATCCAAAAGATGAAGTCCCCATGCTTCCCTACGGGGAATGTTCCCATCCGCTTGGTTGCCGAGCATATTATCTGCCGTATCTTGACGAATTATTCCCTTAAACCGGATGGAGCTATCAAGGCGGGCTGTCCCTGGTGGATCAGCCCGCTTTTTTTATTTCTTCACTGACTAATTTCTCTGCCAGGCTGATAGCTTCTTGCCTGGTTGTTACTTCATGGCTGAATTGTGCTTCCTGGATAGCTTCGAGTAGGTCACCGATGAGGGGGCCAGGAGATATATCAAGCTCGGCCATCAGCTCGTTGCCATTAATCAGTGGCGTTGGAAAAATTCGCTCTTCCTTTGCCTCCCACCATGCTTCCAGCAACATCCGCACCACCTCAAGATGCCTCGACCAACGCTCAGGTGGTAAGATAGGCCCATAGGTAGCGAGAACATCTGCCAGTGACAGCAAGCAAATATCCACTCCGGCTGCACCGGTGTCCCGGAAAAATCGGTATACAGCCCGCCTGCCGGGTGGCTCGGCTTCATGAGATAACAGCGAAGGGCGCATATGGTTATTGACGATGGTCACAAGTCGCTCGATCTCCAGGCTGCTCAGTCTAAGTGCCTCACCCCGCTGCCTGACCATCCGCCCGCCAAGTTGTTCATGACCAAGGAACCTGATCTTGCCACACTCATCCGTGCTTTGAGAGGAAGGTTTCCCGATATCATGATAAAGAGCGCTGAGGAACAACAACCCACGTTGAGGTCGATCGGGATTTAATGAATTCGTGAAGTGCTCTTTGATCTGTTGGCGGTACCTGCCTAACTTCATCACCACCAACCCCAGCAGCAGGTTTTCAGCTCTGTCTGGCTCATAGGTTATGCTGAGAACTTCAAGCAAATCTTCCAGGCGGTCAAGTACAGATAGAGTATGATTCCACGCATCCAGCACATGTGGGCTGGATTGCTGCACTCCCTTGAGCTGGCAAACTTCTGGGAAAGTATGCACTAATATACCCAGTTTGTCGAATATCCTGATCGATGAACCTGGATGGCGGCTAACAAGAATTCGGAAAAGTTCATCTCGAATTCGCTCTGGCGATACCTCAGGCAGATGATCCACTGCCGCGCGCATCCAACTCAGGGTATCGGGCACGATCTTTAGCTCAAGGTTGATCGAGAAACGTACTGCCCGTAAAATCCTAACCGGATCCGAGAGAAAAGCAGAGGGGGAACAGGCGCGCAGTGATCTGGATACAAGGTCTGCAGCACCACCCAATGGGTCAATAAGCGCTTGTAAGCGATGGATATCCACTGCCATGGCGTTGATTGTGAAATCCCGCTTACCCAGGTCCTCTCGTAAATCTGTACCTTGAAAAGCCGAGATGTCTACTCGGATAGCGTGCGCCCCAGCCTCTGCTGCGCCTGTAACCGGGAAGACCACTATTCGCGCTACGTTTCTGTCACTATCCAGGGGGTAATACGCCGCTCCCAGATCATTGGCCAGGTGGCGAGCAATTTTTAGTGCATCCCCACCCGTAACAAGGTCCAGGTCATAATTTTGATGATTCAGCAGGGCATCTCTAACCACACCCCCAACTAAATAGATGGGAATATCAGCAGGCAGTAGTGAAATGATCCGTCTCAGCAACGGCTGGTCAAGGCGTGCTTGCAGCTCTTCCATTAAATTTCCCGATTATTTCTGTGCATCCCCAATTGGCAAAGTTCACGCATCAGGATCGTATTTCTCAGCTGCCAGGATCCCGATAAATGGCAAGTTACGATAGTATTCGTCAGCGTCGAGCCCATAGCCAAAAACAAACTTATCGGGAATGATAAATCCATGGTAATCGATAGGCACTTCCACTTCCCGCCGTTCAACCTTATCCAGCAATGCACAGACTTTCAAGCTTTTCGGTTCACGGCCACTTAATAGCTCCAGCACAGCTTTTACGGTGAAGCCGCTGTCGACAATATCCTCGATTAGAAGGACATGCATGTTATGGATATCCGTATTAATGTCTAATGTAATGCGAGATTGTCCTCTGGACCGCCGGGCACCCACCCCGTAGGAGGATACAGACATAAAATCGATCATATGTGGGATGGAGATATGGCGCATAAGATCCGTCAGGAACATCACCCCGCCTCGCAAGATGCACACCAGGAGCAGCTCCTTCCCTTGGTAATCCTGGCTGATCTGCTCACCAAGCTCGGCGATCCGTTTTTGCAGCTCTGCTTCAGAGATCAATATTTCTTCAAGAAATTCATGATAATCCTGCATGGCTTACTCCTTGGGAACTTCGTGGTGCTTCCGGCAGCGCGCTTCGTACATCTCAGCTGCACCGATGATCACGATCGGCTCATCATAGCGGGCTGGTTTTCCATTAATTATCCTCTGAGTGCGTGAAGCCGGCTCACCGCACACCATGCAAATCGCCTGGAGCTTATCCACGTGTTCTGCCTCAGCCATCAAAACTGGCATCGGGCCAAACGGTTCTCCCCTGAAATCCGTATCCAACCCGGCTACGATTACCCGCAGTCCCCTGTCGGCAAGTTTTTGGGCAATATCGATGATCTGGTCATCAAAGAATTGGGCTTCATCAATCGCCACCACAGTCGTATCGTCATCCAGGTGGGTGAGAACTGCGCGAGCATTTTCGATCGGGATGGCTTCGAAGTCGTTTCCTGCATGAGATGTAACTTTACGGATTGCATAGCGGAAATCAACGGCAGGTTTAAAAACCTGCACTTTCTGGCGAGCGATAGTTGCACGGCGAAGACGCCGGATCAGCTCATCTGTTTTTCCACAAAACATTGAGCCGGTTATGACTTCAATGGATCCAGTATGATGCTCCATACACTCCTCCAGGCCTATCAGAAGTCAGTGACAATAACTACACAGTTATTATAGCAAACAGGCAGACGATGATGTCGTCTGCCTGTTAAGTTTAACTGAAAACGCTTGCACTGCAAGCTTATACGACGATTTCCTCTGCTGCTTCAGGCAGCTCGTATCCAAACTGGCGTAATCGCTTCTTCAAATCAGCCAGCGATTTTCGGCCGAAGCCATCAATGGCCAGGATCGTCGATTCGCCTTTTGCGAGAAGCTCCATCGCCTGCCCAACCTTGGTGATATTTGCCTTCGCCAGTGACTCTGTGGCCCGCGTACCGATGCCGAGCTCAGCGATAAGTCGGTCTGGAGATGTGCGGGCTTGCTCTCGAGCGGTTTTGTCATCGATGTATTGCTGGCGAACCTGTAATTTCTTGTAGAACCGATCAACTTGCCCTTCGGTATCGACAATACGTTGCTCACCGGTAAAGAATGGATGGCATTTAGAACACACATCCGTATGAATTACCTTCTTGGTGGAACCGGTAGTCCAGGTGTTGCCACAAGCACAGATGACCTGTGCGTCTGGATAGAATTCCGGGTGAATACCTGCTTTCATTTTCTCAATCCTTTCACAACAATCAACACTTAGGCTGTTTCAGCCGGTAAAACGCTGACCATCTTGCGATCATCGCGGATGGTTTCGTAAAGCACATAACCGTCTATGGTAGCAAATAAGGTGTCATCCTTGCCTACCATCACGTTGTTGCCAGGTTTAATATGGGTGCCATGCTGACGAACAAGGATATTCCCAGCCCGCACGAATTCACCACCGTACTTTTTTACACCCAAACGTTGCCCCTGGCTGTCGCGCCCATTGCGGCTCGAGCCGCCACCCTTTTTGTGTGCCATATCTATCTCCTACTCTTCAGTGATCGCATCAATGCGAACACGTGTATATTGCTGCCGGTGGCCCGTCTTGGTGCGGATACGTTCCTTGGCTTTATAGCGAAACACGACCACCTTGGGACCTTTGACGTGGTTAAGTACCGTCGCTTGGATTTTTGCACCCTTTACAAAGGGGGTTCCAACTTTGACATTCTCACCATCGGAAATCAGCAGCACACGATCCATATCGATCTCTTCGCCAATTTCCAATGGATAGCGGTCCACATCGATGGACTCGCCGATGACGGCGCGATACTGTTTTCCGCCATCTTCAACAATTGCATACTTCATAAGCTTCCTCCAAGCTTCACTTCACCAGATTGCCCGCGTAGCATGGTATGATTTGAAATCCTTACCAAACGCCGGCACTTTGGGGAAGTTGGGGATATGATTACCAGCTGGGCTGGTACATGATAAATTTATGCCCCAGCAAGGCTCCTGGGGCAATGCGGGCTGAATTATAATAGGGATGTTTTTTCCTGTCAACGGGTTTTTCTAGGTGCTTTTTGTATCTTTCCTTATATGACAGTCTACACTATTAGTTCAGATTATAATAATCCATAATGGTTACATAAATTAACCAATTTACATGTTGTTTATCATGATTAGGAGGTATGGCGATGCCCGTGAAGGGATGGATTGAAGTCGATGAGATCTTCTGCAAGGGTTGCGAGCTATGTATCAATGAATGCCCTCAGCATGTGATGGAATTAGACATGGGGAGAATAACTCCTAAAGGTTACCATCCAGTCAGGCTGGCGAAAGACGGCTGCACGGGTTGTGGGATATGTGCCATCATGTGCCCCGAAGCAGCCTTAGACGTCTTCCGCGAAGCACCGGTAAAGACGGTAAAAACCACCGCAGAAGCGACATCTTAGGAGAATCCCCATGGCAAAAGAATTTCTCGAAGGTAATTTCGCCATGGCCGAAGCAGCCGTGCGCGCAGGCGTGGAAGCCTATTTTGGTTATCCCATCACCCCTCAAACGGAAATTTTAGAGTGGATGTCACATCGCATGCCAGAGCTTGGGCGGGCTTTCCTGCAAGCTGAAAGTGAAGTTGCTGCCATTAATATGGTGTATGGCGCCGCCTGCACGGGAGCACGTGTGATGAGCTCCTCCTCCAGTCCGGGTGTCAGCCTGATGCAGGAAGGCTTATCCTACATCGCTGGCACTGAGGTGCCCATGGTGCTCATTGATGTTGTACGGGGCGGACCAGGACTGGGCAACATTGCCCCTTCCCAGGGTGACTATAACCAGCTGGTCCATGGCGGTGGTCATGGTGATTATCACCCCATCGTCCTGGCACCCGCCTCCGTACAGGAAGCCATTGACCTGACCGTTTTGGCCTTCGACCTGGCTGAGAAATACCGCAATATTTGTATGATCATGGCGGATGGCTCAATCGGCCAGATGATGGAACCGGCTGAGCTACCGGAGATGCGCCCCCTGCGTACCATCACCCCTGATTGGGCTACCGATGGATGCCAGGGCCGCGAGCAACGCATCCTCACTTCCATCCTGATCGACCCCACCCTGGAAGAAATCTACAATCATAAGATCCTTGATACCTGGTACCGCATCCAAGCTAATGAGATCCGCTACAAGGAGTATTATTTGGATGATGCCGAATACGTGGTCATCGGTTTCGGCACTGCTGGGAGGATCGCCCTCACTGCGGTTCGCAATGCCCGTGCACAAGGCATCAAGATCGGCTTATTTCGGCCCATTTCCCTCAGCCCCTTCCCATTCCCGCAATTAGAGGAGCTAGCCAAAACTGCCCAGGGCATCCTGGTCACTGAGATGAACACCGGCCAGATGCTGGAAGACGTCAAGATGGCTGTCAAGGGGCGCGTGCCAATCGAGTTTTATGCCCGGGTAGGTGGCATCGTCCCCTACCCCGATGAGATCCTGGGCGAGATCCATCGCCTGGTGCATGAGCCGAAGAATATCGGCGGCGACCCACGCCAACGCTGGATGCAGCGTCTCAAAGATGGCGTGATCACCCTCTCTTAATGTTAAGGAAAAAATGATGGATACCCCTGTTCAAACCGAAGCTCTGACCGTTTACTCCCGCCCAGTCTCCTTGTCGCGCACCCCATCACACTACTGCCCAGGCTGCACGCATGGCATCGCACACCGCCTGATCGCAGAAATCCTGGATGAGATGGACATCCGCGAGAAGACCATTGGGGTTGCACCCGTGGGTTGCAGTGTGTTTGCGTACAATTACTTCACCTTCGATTGGGTCGAAGCTGCCCACGGCCGCGCGCCCGCCATGGCCACCGGCATGAAACGCGTCCTACCTGATCGCTTCATCTTCACTTACCAAGGTGATGGTGACCTGGCATCGATCGGCATGAGCGAGATCATGCACGTAGCCGGCCGTGGTGAAAATATCACCGTCATATTCATCAACAACGCGATTTATGGTATGACCGGTGGCCAGATGGCACCCACTACCCTTCCAGGTCAAAAAACCACCTCCTCGCCTCATGGCCGCGATGTGGAGACCATGGGATACCCATTGCACATGGCAGAAGTCCTCTCCAGGATGGATGGTGCCGGGTATGTAGTCAGGCGTAGTTTGCATGACCCGAAGAACATCCGTATGGCCAAGAAGGCCATTCGCACAGCCTTCGAAACCCAAAAGCGCGGCCTGGGCTTCTCGATGGTTGAGCTGCTCTCCACATGCAACACTAACTGGGGCGTGAGCGTGCAGGAATCGCTGACCTGGCTAGTCGACCATATGATCCCGGTGTACCCAATACAAGACTTCAAGGTCTCTCTTGGCCTCGAAGGATTCAAGGCTTAGAGGAGGAGCAGATTATGCAGACTGAAGTCATCTTCTCTGGGTTTGGCGGTCAGGGTGCCCTGTTTGCTGGGCAGGTGCTGGCCTTTGCGGCCATGGATGCCGGTCATGCTGTAACCTGGATGCCCTCTTATGGGCCAGAGATGCGCGGTGGCACCGCTAATTGCACAGTGGTTATTGCTGATGAAGAAATTGGTTCACCCACCATAAAAAACCCAAAAGCTGCCGTGGTGATGAACCTTCCTTCACTGGACAAGTTCGAACCCCATATCGTCCCAGGCGGCGTGCTCATTGTTAATTCATCCCTGGTCAACCGCGACCCTGTCCGCACAGACATCACCTGGGTGATGATCCCCGCCCAGGAGATCGCCGAGACGATCGGACCCAGACGCTTGCTAAACATGGTCATGCTGGGAGCTTTGATCGAAAAATTGCCCATCCTGACCGTGGATGATTTGAAGGAAGCCCTGAGTCATCATCTACCTGAGCGGCATAAGAAATTATTGCCCAGTAATCTTTCAGCACTGGAACGTGGTGCAGCCTTCGCACGCGGCGAGTTTACGATCGAGAAGGCAGTATCTAGTAGCCAGGAGCCAGTCGAAACAATCGCCCCGACATCTGTTTAAAACCAGACCGGGTCTAAATAAACGCAGGAAGGAGCTCACGTGGCCCAACGAAACCCATCCCTGCGAAAAGTGGGGTTCATCATATTTTCAGTTGCCATTGTTATGGCGGCACTTCTGATTCTAGTTAAGGCTGTCCCTGACCTCGAATCAACGTTGTATGGGTTCATCAAGTTTAACTACCCGCGTTTGTATTCATTATCCTGCCCGGTATTGATGACTCCTCTGGATCAGCTGCCAGTAACAATTCGCCTGCATAATTCACTTGATCGGAACTTAAAATGGTTCGTCGAAGCTCAGTTCAGTGCTCCAGGACTGATGGATACCTACGACCAAACCCTGGAGTTACAGCCTGGGGAAACCCGCAAGCTGTCATGGCAGGTGGGTAAACAAAATATTGATCTCGGCAATTTTATCTTTGCACGTGTGTTCACTTCTGCCACCACTGCCTCTGGCATGCAGGAAGCCACCTGCGGGACATTCGTCTTGAAGTTGCCATTCTCTGGTGGGCCGGTTATATATTTCGCCACCCTGGCTATCACTGTGGTTGCAATTGGTGTGGGTTTCTTCCTATGGAAGCATAATGCAGAGCTGGGCGACCCCGGTCTGACCTCGCGCTTGTGGTGGATGAGTTTTATGTGCCTGGTAATAGCGATAGGTTTCATCTCCACTTTGTTAGGCTTCTGGTTCTTGGCATTGGTAATGGTACTATTGATGGTGCTGACCACTGGTGTCTATTTAATTCCTCACAAGGAGTAGACGATTATTTGGAGGAATTTTCGACGATCTGATATTTATACTCGCATTTTCATGAGATATCTAATTCGTGCACTAGTATCACGTTTGCTTCTGAGCGATATTTGTGCACGATTCGAGGACGGCTTTTCATAATTCCATACCGTCATTTGTTGTAATGTATTCTTTCAACGCCTCCAAATCATTTAATAAACATAACAGGCTGCCGATGAGCGATCATCGACAGCCTGTTCTCAATAACTAGGAAAGAATTTTTCTACTTATCTTCGGCCAGTGCCTTTCCACTGTGCTTCAACGCTGCATGTGCTGCTGCCAGGCGAGCTATGGGTACGCGGAACGGTGAGCAGCTCACATAGTTATTCCCGGCAATGTGACAAAACTCGATCGAATCAGGGTCGCCACCGTGCTCTCCGCAGATGCCCACCTCAAGCTCAGGGCGAGTCTTACGACCATCATCGATCGCCATCTGCATTAATCGTCCGACACCACTTCGGTCAATTGTCTGGAAGGGATTCCTGGGTAGAATGCCTTCGGCGATATAGGTCACCAGGAAGTTCCGCTCGGCATCATCTCGGCTGTAGCCGAAGGTCATCTGGGTCAGGTCATTGGTGCCAAAGGAGAAGAACTCGGCGTATTCAGCGATCTCTCCAGCAGTGACGGCCGCTCGGGGAATCTCGATCATCGTGCCGAACTTATAAGTGAAGTTAACCTTCTTTTCTTTCATCACATCATCGGCAATCTTGACCAGGCGCGGCTGGATCCATTTTAGCTCATTAACGGTACCGGTCAGCGGGATCATCACCTCGGGCTTGACGACCACTTCCTCCAATGCACAGTCTGCAGCAGCTTCAAAGATCGCTCGCACCTGCATCTCGACGATCTGCGGCATGTAAATGGATAGGCGTACACCGCGTAATCCCATCATCGGGTTGCTTTCATGCATCCCGCGAATATCAGCCAATAGCTTCTCTTGTTCCGCCAGGCCTTTCGTGTCACCCTTCACCCTTTTAGTGATCACCTCTTCGAACAGTTCCTCTTCAGGGGGCATAAACTCATGCAGTGGCGGATCAATTAAACGTATGATCACCGGGTAGCCGTTCATGGCCCGGAACAGTCCGTCGAAATCGGAGCGTTGGTATGGCAGCAACTCATCCAGGGCAGCTTTACGCGCTTCGGGGGTTTCCGCCAGGATCATGCGCTGTACAATGGGCAGCCGTTCTTTTTCAAAGAACATATGCTCGGTGCGGCACAGGCCAATCCCCACCGCGCCATAATTTCGTGCTCTCTGGGCATCTTTGGGATAATCGGCGTTGGCCCACACCTGCAAGCCTTTGGAGGGCCAACCCGGAGCAAATTTCCGCATGCCAGGAATGGCGCAGATGTCATCTGCCCATTTGAGCAAAGTCAGCAAGTCGGTCTGTTCTTCCAGGCTGGGAGCTGTGGTGGGGATCTGTCCTAAGAAAACCTCGCCGGTCGTCCCATCAACCGAGATCCACTCGCCTTCTTTTACCATCTTTCCATCTACGGTCATCTGGCGAGCGTCCAGGTCGATCTTGATCTGGGAGGCACCCACCACGCAGGGGATACCAAATTGTCGGGCAACCACAGCTGCATGGGAGGTAGCACCACCTTCACTGGTCAGCACACCCTTAGCGGCAATCATGCCATGCACATCATCCGGCTTTGTGAACGGGCGGACCATAATGACATCCTGCTTCTCTTGCTTGGCGAATCGCTCAGCAGTATT
Source organism: Anaerolineales bacterium (assembly GCA_003105035.1). NCBI lineage: Bacteria > Bacillati > Chloroflexota > Anaerolineae > Anaerolineales > Anaerolineales bacterium. Next base: position 19,768 of record PQAL01000011.1, read on the forward strand.
GGCATCGAAATACACCTGGCCTACAGCCGCGCCGGGTGAAGCATTTACACCCTTCGCATACAAGCGCCCCGCTTTCTTGGCTTCGTCCTTGGCTTTGGTGTCATATTGCGGGTGTAAAAGGGTGTCCACCTGCTCAGGTGTCACGCGCAAGATGGCTTCTTCCTTGCTAATAAGACCTTCGTTGGCCATGTCCACGGCAATCTTCACCGCTGCCTTGGCAGTTCGCTTGCCATTGCGGGTTTGGAGCATCCACAGCTTGCCGCGTTCGATGGTAAATTCCACATCCTGCATATCATGGTAATGTTTTTCAAGGCGCCCGGTGATTTCCATGAATTGCTGATATGCCTCCGGCATATTTTCATTGAGTCGCTCAATTTTTTCGGCATTGCGGATGCCAGCCACCACATCCTCGCCCTGGGCATTGAGCAGATATTCACCGAACATTTTCCGTTCACCGGTAGATGGATCGCGTGTGAATGCCACACCCGTACCCGAGTCATCTCCCATGTTGCCAAACACCATCGTGACGATGTTAACTGCGGTACCAAGATCATCTGGAATTCCGGTTGCTTTGCGGTAATCCACCGCACGCTTGCCATTCCAGCTCTTGAAGACTGCTTCCGTCGCCAGCTTGAGCTGTTCCTGTGGATCCTGAGGGAAATCAAAGCCTTTTTCCTTCTTAACCACGTCGCTAAATATCTTCGTGATGGCCTTCCAATCCTCAGCGGTCATATCGGTATCTAGCTTATATCCCTTCTTGTGCTTATATTCAGCCAGTGGCTCTTCAAAGGCTTCATCAGCAATCCCCAAAACCACAGTGCCGAACATCTCTACCAATCGGCGGTAAGAGTCGTACACGAAGCGCGGGTTATTGGTCAGCTTGACCAAACCTTCGGCAGTCACATCGGTTAATCCAATGTTGAGCACGGTGTCCATCATCCCGGGCATTGAAAACTTAGCGCCTGAGCGGCAGGAAACCAGCAGGGGGTTCTTCGGGTCCCCAAATTTCTTACCCGTCTGACGCTCCACCTTGCGCATGGCTTCCAGTTCCTGCTCCCACATGCCAGCTGGGAACTTACCCTCGGCCTGGTAGGAATTACAGGCCTCTGTAGTCACCGTGAACCCTGGTGGTACCGGCACACCTGCACGGGTCATGTCGGCTAGCCCAGAACCCTTACCGCCCAATAAACCACGCACACCTTCCCAGCTGCCACTCAAATACTGCTCTGCCAGGTTTACTTCATCGAATGAATAAACCCACTTCTTTTCCGTCATTGATTGCCTCCATTAGCAAATAAGCTCTACAGAATACTGTAGTAAATTTCACATGATTGGAACAAACACAACCGCATAGTTTACCACAATCACTTTGAATCCTGATAGGAACATTGCGTTTTTTAAAATAGAATATATTATTAGCTTATCTTTATATTTGAATCGCTGGCTATTCCAATAAAAGCTCTTCCAGGATTAGGAGGTTGCGTATGCCTGGCATAATTGATCCTGAAACTATAAATGTGATGGCTATACCGGGAATATGGTCACCGGTGCAATGGGAATTAACGGAAGAAGAACGTATTAATGAGCTGGAAGCCCAGACCGTGGCTGGATTGTTATGGTCAGTGGATATTCCCGAAGCAATCCTTCGCCTCTTGCTTCAGGAGGCGGAAATCACGCGTATCTTCGAGCCCCCTGAGAATTATGACCCTGAAATACAGGGAGAGTGGAACCCTGAGATAACCGCCAATGGTTTTAGAAATCCGATTGAGTTAGTGAAGGTTGAGCGTGAAACGAATTATCTCTATTTAGAATACAAATTGGGAGACTCAGCTTATTGGTATATTGAGATCGAACCAGAAAAGGTAACCATTGCCAGGTTTTAAAAAATTTCGCCCTACAATGCACTACCATGGTAGGACGGTATTCTCCTGGTAAATGTTGAGAACTGAGCGAATCAGCTATTCATCTTCCAGGAATCTTTTTCTCCATTCATACAGCTTATTCAGGGCTTCAATCGGAGAAAGTCCATTAATGTCCAGCTTTTTCAGCTCGTCCAGCAAGGGGTTGGTCTCCGGGAACAGCGCCATCTGGTGCGGCAGCTCGGGGTCGATTTTGACCGCCTTGCCGGATGATTTTTCGAGCTGGAGCAGTATTTGCTCTGCCCGCTGCACCACCGGAGATGGCAGTCCGGCTAACTGGCCGACATGAATACCGTAAGATCGATCGGCACCTCCGGGGATGATCTTATGCAGAAAAACCACCTGCCCCCCACTCTCATTGACCGCCACGTTGTAATTTCGCACCCCAGGCAACAAGTCTGAAAGCTGCGTCAGCTCGTGGTAGTGAGTGGCAAACAGCGTCTTGGCGCGCAGTGCCGGATGGTTGTGGATGTACTCAACAACAGCCCAGGCAATTGATACCCCATCATAAGTGCTGGTTCCCCGGCCGATTTCATCCAGTATCAGGAGTGATCGATTACTGGCATGGTGCAGGATATTGGCGGTCTCGACCATCTCGACCATGAAGGTGGACTGGCCGGAATAGATCTCGTCCTGGGCACCGATGCGGGTGAAGATGCGGTCCACCAGGCCGATGCGGGCAGAAGCCGCAGGCACAAAACTGCCCATCTGGGCCATGAGCACGATCAGGGCTACCTGGCGCAAAAAAGTGCTTTTCCCCGACATATTGGGGCCAGTCAGGATGCGGATACGCTCACCTTCTTCGAAGATAGCGTCGTTGCTTACGAACCGCTCAGCCTTCAAGAAGTGCTCAACGACGGGATGCCGTCCTTCATGGATCTCGAGCAGGTCGTCGCTGACTACCTCGGGAAGCACGTAAGACCCAAACGCGGCGACCTCTGCCAGGGAAGCCAGCACATCCAGCTCTGCCAGGGCGCGGGCAGTGCTTAATAATCGTCCGGAAGAAGCAGCCAGCTGCTCACACACCTGGTGGAACAGGCGGGCTTCGATATCGTGGATGGTTTCTTCCGCATTGAGCACCAGGGCTTCATATTCTTTCATCTCTGGTGTGATGTAACGTTCAGCGTTCACCAGGGTTTGCTTGCGGATATATTCGGGTGGCGCATTAACCGCATTGGCCCGCGAGATTTCAAGATAATAGCCAAAAATCTTGTTATACCCCACCTTGATGGTTTTAATGCCCGTGCGCTCGCGCTCCACCGTTTCAAGATTAGCGATCCATTCACGTGCATGCCTGGAGCGCTCAATCACTCCATCTAATTCAGCCGAGAAACCATCGCGAATGACACCCACATTTTGTAAGGTTGCGGGAGGGTCATCTGCGATTGAGGTCTGGATCAACTTCAGCTCTTCCATACAAGGGTCGAGAGTCTTCAAGACACAGGAAAGAGAGTTTTCCAGGACCCCAGATGTTGTTGGATCTGCACCTTTCTCTCCAACACCAAAAATATCAAGGATGCCCGGCAGGCGTTGCAGCGTTGAGCGCATGCCCACCAGGTCGCGTGGCTGGGCTGATCCACTCACCAGGCGGGTGGTCAGCCGTTCGAGATCGTTGAGCGGTTTCAGGGCTGCGCGCAGCTCCGCCCGCAACATGCCTTGGTTGAAGAGGTAATTGACGCCTTGCTGCCTGACACGAATGGCATCCACCTCCAGGAGCGGCTTGCTCACCCACTGGCGGATCTGACGTTTGCCCATGGGTGTAACGCAGCGGTCCAATTCACCCAACAGACTGCCTTGTACACTTCCATCACGGATCGTTTCAGTCAGCTCCAGGTTGCGCCGGGTGGATGCATCCAGGGTCATGAACTCGGACGTCGCATATGTGTTTAGGTTCGAGAGCAAATTAAGCGCTGACGCCTGGGTTTCCTTGAGATACTGTACGATCGTACCCGCTGCCATGATCGCCAGGGACATGCCGCGCAGACCAAATCCATCCAGTGAGGCCACTCGGAAGTGTTGCAGTAACGCATCCTGGCAGCGATCGAGCTCAAACCGCCACGGCTGCCAGGCGGTCAGATGACCAATCAGGTTGTCTGGAAGGATCAGGTTTTCAGGATAGATGATCTCTGCAGGGTGTAATCTGGTCAGCTCTGCCCGAAGAGCGATCTGGATATCGTCACTACTCAGCTCGGTCACCGCAAATTCGCCAGTGGAGATATCTGCGTAGGCTACACCGGCCAGGTCACCTTGGATCTGAACACAAGCCAGGTAGTTGTTTGCATCGCCAGGCAACAAGCCTGACTCGGTAACCGTGCCAGGTGTGACCACCCTGACGACCTGGCGAGGAAATATCCCCTTGACAGGTTGGTCTCCCACCTGTTCGCAGATGGCCACATGAAAACCGCGCTCGATCAGGCGTGCCAGGTAGTTCTCAGCCGCGTGGTGAGGTATGCCAGCTAGTGGAACCCGCACACCCTTACCAACGGGGCGGGAGGTCAGCACAATATCCAATTCCCTGGCCGCCACTTCGGCATCCTGGTCGAATGTCTCGTAAAAATCGCCCAACCTGAAGAACAGAATGGCATCGGGATACTGCCGCTTTATTTCCAGGTATTGCTTGCGGATGGGGGTGATATCTTCAGTCTTGACCATTCTGCCTCTGGCTCTCATTCTAGTATGAGCCACCGAAATAGGCAAGGAAATGGAAGATTTTAATCTCGCAGGTGATTGTAATAATTGAGCGGCGAAGATATAATTACTTCACTATAATCTACCGAAAGGAGAAAATCTGATGGCTAGTGTCACGTACGATAAAGTATTTAAGCGGTTCGGTGAAGTCACCGCAGTGAACAATCTTAACCTTCAGGTCGCAGATAAGGAATTCCTGGTATTGGTGGGTCCATCCGGTTGCGGAAAAACCACTGCCCTGCGCCTGCTGGCAGGTCTGGAAGAGATCAGCGAAGGGCAGATCCTGATCGGTGACCGTATCGTAAATGATGTCGCCCCGAAAGACCGCGACATCGCCATGGTGTTCCAATCCTACGCACTCTACCCCCATATGACTGTGTATGACAACATGGCGTTCGGATTGAAATTACGCAAGACCCCTAAAGAAGAAATAAAGAAGAGAGTCACCCAGGCAGCAGAAACCCTGGGTATTCAGAACTTGCTGGACCGCAAGCCCCGCCAGCTATCTGGTGGACAACGCCAGCGTGTGGCGGTAGGTCGAGCTATCGTGCGTGAGCCAAAGGTTTTCCTCTTCGATGAGCCACTCTCCAACCTGGATGCGAAGCTACGCGTAGAAACTCGCGCAAATCTCAGTAAGCTCCACCAGCAACTCCAGACGACGTTCATATACGTCACCCATGACCAGATCGAAGCTATGACCATGGCCTCCAGGATCGCGGTGATCAACAAGGGCCTCCTCCAGCAAGTGGATACCCCTCAAATGCTCTATGATCACCCTGATAACCTCTTTGTTGCGGGCTTTATAGGCTCTCCTGCAATGAACTTCTTTAAAGCAAGGCTGGTTCAGGGTGATGGAAAATTATTCGTCGACGGCACATCTTTTAAGGTTGAAGTCCCTGATTCACGCAAAGAAGCTTACTCAAAGTATGTTAATAAAGAGGTCATCATGGGAGTACGCCCTGAAGACATTCAGGATCCCAACTTCCTGCCACCGGGTATCATCCCTCAGCCCGTGGAAGGCAAGGTGGATGTAACTGAGCTGATGGGTAACGAGATCCAGCTATACATCACCAGCGGTGAGCACAGCTTTGTGGCCCGCGTTGACCCGCGCACCAAAGCCACAATGGGCCAGGAGCTTCAGGTGGTGTTCAATATGGGCAATATGCACCTGTTCGACCCTGAAACTGAGCAGGCGATTCGGTAATCTATCGAAAAGCTCAATATATTACTTCAACGTCTCCCTGCAAATTCCTATCCGCTGTATCGGATCGGAAATAAAGCTCGGAGACGTTTATTATGTCAAGAAAAGGAAAACAATAAATGAACCCTACACATAAATTAGTATTGATACGGCATGGCCAAAGCACATGGAACCTGGAAAACCGGTTCACTGGTTGGACAGATGTAGGCCTGACTGCCCAGGGCGAAACTGAAGCCCATGAAGCCGGCAAGCTTTTGCGCGAAGGTGGATATTCTTTCGACCTAGCATACACCTCGGTGCTCAAACGGGCTATTAAGACCCTGTGGATCGTTATGGAAGAGATGGACCTGGAATGGCTCCCGGTGATCAATGCCTGGCAGCTGAACGAACGCCATTACGGGGCCTTGCAAGGTTTGAACAAGGCAGAAATGGCTGCCAAATTTGGCGAAGCTCAGGTAAAAATCTGGCGCAGAAGTTATGACATCCAGCCACCGGCCTTGGAATTGGATGACCCCCGCCATCCAAGGTTTGATCGTCGTTACGCAGGTCTACCTGCAGATCAATTACCACGCGCAGAATGCCTGAAGGATACCGTTGCCCGTATGCTACCCTATTGGCACGCTACCATTGCCCCGACGGTAAAATCAGGGAAACAGGTAGTCGTCTGTGCGCACGGGAATAGCTTGCGCGCCCTGGTTAAATACCTGGATAATATCCCCGATAACGAGATCGTTGAGCTGAATATCCCCACCGGGATTCCTTTGGTATACGAGCTTGATCAGGATTTGCGCCCTCTCAATCATTATTACCTGGGAGATCCTGAAGCTGTAAAAAAAGCTGCAGAAGCGGTGGCGAACCAGGGGAAAGCGAAATAGCTGATTGTCTCATAGTTACAGCACACCAAAGCTCAGACGAAGTTGATTCGTATTACAACTGAGTGTTATTTATCAAAGTAAGGGCGTAGCGACGCTACATCCTTACTCTATCTGGACAGATTTGCAATATGACTTATTTCTGCCTTGGGTATATTCGCTTGGCTCAGATTTTGTTATATTACAGCTTGGATCAATTTTCTGGCGATTCCGCAAGGCTCGGATCAATCTTCCTGCGTAAAATCCACCTGGATCCGAAATAAAACAATAACGCCAGGGCTGCAGTTAGACCTCCTACCATCAGGAAGGTGTCCTGCCAAAAACGCTCAGGGAACAGACGAATCAATGTATCGCTAAATAGGAAGGTCCAGGTGCCGGCTTTAAAAAAGATCTCATGGAAAATCACAAACAGGTAATTAAACGCAACCAGGACAAATAGGATGATCAAGCCCATCAAAGCCAGGGTGAGCAACCCACCACGCTGCAACCCTTTGAGATATAGAGGCATCCACTTGCCAAGCCAGGCCCAAATTGCCAATAATACCAGTGCAATGAGACCGATCAACAACACTTTCAACGCCTCCTGGACAACATTCTTGACATCCAGCATATGCTGGAGCTCACGATCATTATACAGGCGGGTGCAGTCGGTCATCTCCAGGCAGGTGGGCGGAGGGGCTTGTTGTCCCTCGGGGAAGCGCAGATCACCCAGGAAGGAAATTCCGGCAGAATTTACCAGGTATTCAACTGCCAGACGCCCATATTTGAGGCGATCCTGCAGCGTGAAGCCGTAAGGATCAGCGGGGAAACCAGGTGTGTGATATTCAAACTGCAAATACCATGGATTAATCACGAACCTAACCACCGACAAGACAATCACCACCGGCAGGATGATCGCTACCAGCCAGGAAAGTACCTTATAAAGAACTTTCATACCCATACCCTCATTGACTGACTCATCCCCTTAATGTCCAATTTCTCCAAGATCACCAAACATTACATATCCCAGCACCATGCGGTTGGTCACCCATTCGATAGGTGACCAGTCATCGGTGTACACCACATCCACAGGTGGCGTGGGTTGAACGTGGTCCAACGCAGTCCGGATCGAATCTAACAACAGGTTCGATGCACCCCCCGCTGTTATCAATTGATCATAATTCGCCTGCAAGTTGGAAAACTGTGTCGGTTGCTTTGTGGCATAGATCATGGTGTTATAAGACCCAGGCACATCCACGATGTACACGGAGGGAAAAACGGTCTGAATAGTACTGGCCATCTGATTTATCAGGGTACGGTCGACTGGTGACCTGCCGACATTGACCACCAGCACGCCAGCCTCTGTAAGATGCTCCTTGGTAGTTTGGAAGAATTCCTGGGTGGTCAGATGTGGTGGTATATACGGTGGGCGGTATGCATCCACCGCGATCATGGAATAGGTCTTGTCGCTGTGCTCCAGTCCCACCCGACCATCTTGAGGGATGGCATTCAGGTTGGGCAGGTCCATCCCGAAATATATTTTTCCCACATCGATGATCGCCGGGTCGATCTCAAAACCGTCGATGGGGATATCGCCAAAGACCGCGCTGGCCTGACGGGCGACTGTCCCGGCAGCTAAACCGATGATGGCGATATTTTTTACCTGGCTGGTCGGATAGGGTGGCTGGTTAAAAAATGAACCAACCAGGAACTCTTGCCATGGCCCTCCATAATTAAGCTCGGTGGGGTGCCACATTGAGTGGATTCCCTGGCCCTCATTCAAACGCAGGTAGCGGTAGCCATCCTGCTCGATAACCTGGATATAGTTGTAGGCTGATTCCTTCTCGAAAATCTCACCCGCGGTCTGCTTAATCGGTCCTCGACCCCAGGCAATTCCCAGGCCGACCAGGACAATCGGCATCCAGATCCACATCAGGGCTTTCTTCCAACCGGCTGATTTCCACATCCCAATGATCGCCACCGACACCAGGAAAACACTAAATATGAGGAAGGTATATGTGGTACCAACGAGGGGTATGAGCACCAGCACAGGCAGGAAAGTGCCAATGAATGATCCCAGTGTAGATATGGCATAGATCTGTCCCGAGATACGCCCGGCCTGGCGGGAATCAACAATAGCCAGGCGGATCGCGAACGGAGATATCGTGCCCAGAATGGTCACCGGGACGATGAACAAGACCAAAACCGCAGTGAAGGAACCAAGCAGGATTCCCACCTGCAGCTGGTCGAACGCATCAGCAGCAGCCAGCAGCACCGGGCGCGCCACAAAAGGAACCAGACCTGCCGTAAAACCTCCCCAAGCCAGGATCGCATACATCGTCTGCGGTTTGGGCGAGCGGTCGGCCCAGATCCCACCGATGAAATACCCGGCCGTCAGGTAAATCAGGATCAAGCCAATAATGCTAGCCCACACCAGGTTGCTTGTCCCAAAGATGTTACCCAGTAAACGTGATGCGCTAAACTCGATCGCCAGGCTGGTCATCCCCGCACAAAACACGGCGAAATACAGGTAGCTTTTTGAGACGCTTGCGCTAGAAAATGTTTTCATAGATGGAGTCTGTTCTAACCATAACAGCACTAACACGGGGATTATATCCTACGCTTCACCTTCACACAAACCACGGGTTTCCTAAAAATTTTTCTGAAAGCCTCTCACGGTGAATAGTGGTGGCACGGCGCATTAGCGCTTTGTTAATCATTAATCCCCATTCTTGCGTATAATTGGCACATCTATGCGTTTAATATAAGGAGGAAAATTCTATGCTAAAGGAATTCAGGGATTTCGCTCTAAAAGGAAATGTTGTCGACCTGGCTTTTGCGGTGATCCTGGGAGCCGCATTCGGAGCCATCGTGTCCTCCCTGGTGAATGACATGGTCATGCCGGTCATTGGCTACGCGCTGGGAGGTGTTAATTTCAACGATCTATTTTTCTCCCTCAACGGCGTAGCTTATGCATCCCTGGCAGATGCTAAGGCAGCTGGAGCACCAACCATCAACTACGGCGTGTTCATCAATACCATAATAACCTTCATCATCGTCGCCTTTGTCCTTTTCTTGCTAGTGCGTGGTATGAATCGCATGAGGAAGGCACCTGCTCCAGCAGCACCCACCACGAAGGAATGCCCGCATTGCTTCACCCAGATACCCATCCCAGCCACACGCTGCCCGAATTGTACATCGGAGCTATAGCACCCTGGATAACGAATGAACCCCAATAAGCCAACAGGTGCGGAGGTCCGCCAAACATTCATCGATTTTTTTGTTGAGCACGGTCACACATTTGTCCCATCTGCCCCTCTCGTTCCAGGAGGTGACCAGACCCTACTGTTTACCAATGCCGGCATGGTCCAATTTAAAGATGTCTTCCTCGGCCTGGATAAACGGCCTTATACACGCGCCACCGATTCGCAGAAGTGCATGCGCGTGGCGGGCAAGCACAATGATCTGGAGGATGTTGGCAGGGATAATATCCACCATACCTTCTTCGAGATGCTGGGGAATTGGTCATTTGGTGATTACTACAAAAAGGAAGCCATTACCTGGGCCTGGCAGCTATTGACCGATGTATGGGGTTTGCCCAGGGAAAACCTGTGGGCTACCGTCTTCCAGGATGAGAATGGGCTCATCCCGCCTGACGATGAAGCCGCCGAATATTGGAAGCAGATACCTGGGATAGATCCGGCGCATGTGCTGTATTTCGGTCGCAAGGATAATTTTTGGGAGATGGCAGAGACCGGTCCATGCGGGCCATGCAGCGAGATACACCTGGACCGCGGTATACGCTATTGTGACAAGCAAGACATTGCTGGGCACGTTTGCCGGGTGAATGGCGACTGCCTGCGTTTCCTCGAGCTGTGGAACCTGGTATTCATCCAGTACAACCACCTGAGCCCCACCCAGCTCGAACCGTTGCCTGCTAAGCACGTGGACACAGGCATGGGTTTTGAGCGTATTGTCTCGGTGCTCCAGGGAGTGGATTCGAACTACCGCACCGACCTGTTGTGGCCTTTGATCCTCACCACCCAAAAGCTTAGCGGGCACACCGATGAGCAGCGCGAAGAACAGTTTACTCCCTATCGCGTAATTGCCGACCATGCCCGCGCAGCGGCATTCCTGATTGCCGATGGCGTGGTCCCCGGCAATATGGGCCGGAACTACGTCACGCGCATGATCATCCGCCGAGCGTACCGATTTGGTGGCAAGATAGGTTTAAATGAACCCTTCCTATCCAAAGTGGCAGAAAAGGTCATCCAATCCTATGGAGATTTCTACCCTGAGCTGAAACGCAATCAAAAAGCGATCCTGATCGATATCCGCCTCGAGGAAGAGCGCTTCCAGCGTACCCTGGACAGGGCAACCACCCATCTCGAAGCACTACTTGATGATGTGGAAAAAACTAACCAGAAAACCCTGGATGGTGTCTTGGCAGCAGACCTGTATACCACCTATGGCTTACCTTTTGAAATTACTCGCGATATTACCCGGGAGCGTGGTCTGGATGTTGATGAAGCCAGTTACACGCTGGCCAGGGAAGAACACCGCCAGGCATCGGGTGCTGGCAAAGCGTTCGGTGACCAGGGCGGTGAGGATGTCGAGGTGTATCGCCAGCTGGCTAATAAGCTGATCAGCCAGGGAGATTTGCCCGAGAAGGGTGTTCTCTACGACCCCTATAATCGCCTGGAGGTATCCGGCCAGGTATTGGCTTTGGTCCAATCTGGCAAGCCGGTCAAGGTTGCCATGCCGGGGGATAAAGTCGATGTCACCCTGCCTGAAACCTGTTTCTATATCGCATCCGGCGGGCAGGTATCCGATACCGGGTGGATCCATGCGGCGGATGATGCCTGGTCGATTGAAGTTTCTGACATGCGGAAACCTGTTGCCGGTTTACTCGTGCATGTGGGCAAGGTAACCCGTGGACAACCAAAGATAGGCGATGAAGCGATTGCCTCTGTGGATGCTTTACGGCGCCGGGACATCATGCGTAACCATACCGCTACACATCTGCTGCATGCGGAGTTGCGCAGGGTGTTGGGCGAGCATGCCCGCCAGGCAGGCTCATTGGTTGCCCCTGACCGACTGCGATTCGACTTCAACCACCCTGAAGCGGTGACCTATGCACAGCTGCGTGAGATCGAAGCTGGCGTAAACCGGCACATCCTGGGAGATTACCCCCTGCGGATCACAAACAAACCCCTACAACAAGCGATTGATGAAGGGGCGATGGCCTTATTCGGAGAAAAATACAGCGAGACCGTGCGAACCATCACCATCGGGGGTGAAAAACCATTCTCGTACGAGCTGTGTGGTGGGACACACGTGCGCGAGACTGGCGATATTGGCGTGTGCCTCATCACCAGCGAGGGCAGTGTGGCGGCGGGCATCCGTCGCATAGAAGCCGTCACCGGGCGTAAAGCCTATGAGCTAATCCAAAACCACTTTGAGCTATTAAATCGCACGGCCAGCTTGCTTGAGAGCACGCCTGAACAGATTCCGGAGAAGACGACCACCCTGCTGGATGAGCTGAGTGTTGCCCGTAGACAAATTGCCACCCTCAGGCAAGGCCAGGTCGCAGCCGAGTTCAGCCAGAAATTGCACACCGTTCAGGAGCAGCATGGTGTGAGGATCTTAGCCGTGAAGCTGAACGATGCCGGTGCGGAAGTGCTCCGCCAGATGGTGGACCGCTTCCGTCAGCAATTCCCAGTTAGGGGAGTAGTTGTGCTGGGTAGCGTCAATGATGGACGACCAATCGTGGTAGCGGGTGTCACCGAAGACCTCGTCGCGCGAGGCATTAATGCGGTTGAGTTAATTCGATACGTCGCAGCTCCCATCGGAGGTGGTGGTGGCGGTAAACCTACCCTGGCGCAATCGGGTGGAAAAGACACCAACCAGCTGGAAGCTGCACTGAACACCGTTGAAGCCTGGGTAAAGGATCATTTAAAAAGCAATTAGCAACCCTTAACGGGCAGCCAGCAAACCTTCGTGAAAACCCAAATCATCCAGCTTAACCAAAAGGAAGATACAATCTCGGTCAGGGATAAGATCAGCTGGGCGCAAACTGAGCGCGTCCTGCTGGTCTGGCCGGATTCTGGAAAGGTACTCAATCATAAGCTGGATCTGATCCTGTTGAAGAGGTACACAGCTTCGCTAGGCTCACAGCTGGCCCTGGTGACCCAGGATGCCGAGGTGCGTTTTTATGCAAATCAAATAGGGATCTCAGCCTTTGATACCATCCGGCAGGCCCAGGAACAGGCATGGGTAGTTGAGAAACCTGGTCAACTTCTGGCTGGAACCACCGCTAAACACCCTGACCTGGCTCAAATGCGAGTTGCATTAAAAACCAAAAGAGCTGCCTGGCTGGAGCACCCAGTCACCCGCTATGTGTGCCTTAGTTTTTGCGTGTTAGCTGTGCTCAGCCTCGTGCTCTTATTCTTACCTGGGGCAAAGGTGGTTATCAACCCAAAGGAAGTTGTCCAATCCGTCAAGATAAATCTATCAGCAGATCCAGGCGCGAGCACGGTAAATATTTCCACCGGCAGCCTGCCAAGTTACACCTTCGCCACTACCATCGAAGGCAACGCGGTGATCACAGCCACGGGGAGCATCCCCATCCCTGGAGAAGCGGCTGTTGGCAGCCTGCAATTCACGAATAAATCCAAGAAGACGATCACCATCCCCCCTGGAACAATTGTCAATACTTTTGGCAGCAACCCGGTACGATTCACCACGCTCTCACCTGAAGCAGTGCAGGTAAGGTCGAATAGATCGGCTCTCATTGATGCCCGGGCGATTAAACCGGGATCAGCAGGTAATCTGCCTGCCGGAAGCCTGGTGGTCATAGAAGGTGAGAAGATCCAGGGACTATCCGTCACCAATCCAGATGCCACCCACGGGGGAAGCAATATCATGATCCCCTCACCCAGCCTGGGCGATCTGGACGATTTGCGTGAGCAATTGAGCAACCAATTAAACCAAGCTGGGCTGGCTCAAATTAAATCTCAATTACCCACAGGAGACACCCTCCTGGAACCATCGTTGAAAATCGTCGAAACATTAGAAGAGGTCTTCAGCCCTGAAATTGGCCAGCCTGCAAAGCACCTCAAACTCTTCTTGCGGGTTCGCCTCGAAGCACAGGTAGTAGCAAGCGAGACGTTACACAGCCTGGTGATACCTATCCTGGAGGCCAGCGCCCCTCCCGGTTTCACTGCCCAGCCGAACACCTTGATGATCGAACAAGTGGATAGCCCATCACTCGATGCAGACGGGAAAATCCATTGGCAGGTCAATGCCACACAAATGCTAGAAGCAGAGGTTCCCGTTGGGTTGGTCGCTGAGTCGGTTAAAGGACTCAAGGTAGACCTTGCCCAAGAACGGTTATCAAACCGTTTGGATCTGGATGAATCTGCCCAGATCATTCTATCACCACGCTGGTGGCCGAGGTTACCCTTCCTGGCTATGCGCATAAATGTCGTCCCGGCTGGTTATCAATGAGAATCATGGCCATAGACCCTGGTGAAAAACGCATCGGGGTGGCAATCAGTGACCCGACTGGCACGATCGCATCCTCACTCACCGTGTTGGAGCATGTCGCCAGGGTAATCGATGCAGCCACCATTGCCGAACTAGCCCGGCAACACGAAGTCAAGCTGATTGTCATCGGCAAGTCAACCGACGGAGAAGGATTGCCAACCCCAGCCAGCCGACGGGCTGACCGCCTTGAGCAAGCCATTCACCAGCAATGTGTTATCCCAACCACATCCTGGGACGAGAGCTTTAGCACACAGGAAGCTCGCCAGGCGCAACTTGAAATGAAGACTCCCCGCAAAAAACGCAGTGGGCACCTGGATCAGTGGGCTGCAGTGGTCATTCTGCAATCATACCTGGATTCATTGGAGAATGGTTGAATGCATGCCAGATAAGCGGGTAAACTCAAAAGCGAATGGCTGCCTGCTGGGAATGATCGTCCTGGTCGGCCTGCTAATCATTGCTGCCCTGCTAGTACCGCAGTTGATCATTTCCAGGGCCGAAAACAGGTTCGGACCCGGTTCTGCAGAGCTAAGCTCGAAACAAAAACTATATTTTTCTACACTGGTTTTGGCACAATCCAGGGACCTGACAGAGCCTGTTGACCTCAATGGTGGTGATGTAGATTTGACCATCGAGCCCGGCGAGTCGGTTCCATCCATTGCAAAAAAACTATGGCAGGCTGGCCTGATTCCGAACCAGGCAGCTTTTCGCAACTACTTGCTTTACACGGGGATGGATACCAGCCTGAAAGCTGCAACATTCACCCTCAGCCCGGCGATGTCTCCGGTCGAGATCGCCCTGGCAATCCAGTCGTCCGTCACGGCAGACGTTACTCTGAGTATTCTACCGGGCTGGCGCATCGAAGAAATCGCCAATAGCTTGCCCACCTCCGGGTATAGTATCACCCCCGCAGAATTCATCTCATCCACCTCCACGATCCCAGATGGTTATAGTTTTACGAGCTGCATCACAGGCGGTTCCCTTGAAGGCTATCTCTACCCGGGCAGCTATATCCTGCCACGTGAAACCGGTATAAATGAGCTCCTGTCACAAATCCTGATGGCTTTTGAGACGCAAGTGACCCCCGAGCTTAGAAATGGGTTCACCGCTCATGGCCTGGACTTGTGCCAGGCGGTGACCCTGGCCTCGATCGTTGAGCGCGAAGCCATGCAAGAAGATGAAATGCCGTTCATTGCCTCCGTGTTTTACAACCGCCTGCGGAATGGTGCTGTTCTCGCCTCCGACCCGACCGTCCAATACGCCCTCGGTTACAACCCGGCGCAGGCTACCTGGTGGACCAACCCACTTTCCGTCCAGGATTTACAAGTCGATTCACCCTATAACACGTACGTTTATGTTGGTCTCCCGCCAGGACCGATCGCCAGTCCAGGTCCTGCAGCGCTGCGGGCCGTCGCATTCCCAGCGCAGAGCCCCTATTATTACTTCAGGGCTGCCTGCGATGGATCGGGGCGGCACCTGTTCGCAGAGACCTATGAAGAGCATGTGTCAAATGCTTGCCCCTAACTCATGAACCTGGCTATCAATTATTCACCTCCAGCAGCCAGGCTGCTGAGCGCTGGCAATATACGTATTGACCTGTTTAAAACCCCCGATTGGAATTGGTTGGTGGATGAAGCCCTCAAGCTACGTCCAGTAGCCGTTCATTTCACGTTGGATTCTGGCAATGGTGACATAGACGGCACTGATTGGGAGGCAGTCGCCGACCTTTTGGAGAAGACCCGTACACCTTTCGTAAATCTCCACCTCGATTCACGCCGGGACTACTATCCTGATATCCCTTTGGATTCAACCAGGTCACTCGACCGTAAACGCATTACTGAAACCCTGATCTCCGATGTTACAAGCGTTGTGGAACGCTTCGGCTGTGAGCGTGTGATCGTCGAAAATTCCCCCTACCGTGTGGAGGCGGGTTCCACGCTTAGAGCTTGTGTGGAACCCGAGATTATTACACAGGTCGTGGAAGAGACCGGTTGTGGGTTGCTTTTAGACATATCCCACGTCCTGCTCTCTGCATATTACATGGGCATGGCTCCGGAGATTTACTTCTCCCGGCTGCCAGTCCGTCACATCAAGGAACTGCACTTCGCTGGTGTTCAAAAGATCGACGGCGTGTTCACGGATCACCTGCCGGTTACCGAGTCTGACTGGGTTTGGTTAGATTGGGGGCTGGAAAAGATCCGTTCCGGTGAATGGAGCAAACCCTGGCTGCTGGCTTTTGAATATGGGGGAGTGGGACCAGAATTGGCATGGCGTACTGATACCGCGGTCATTAATAAGCAGGTCCCCCAGCTAATCGAGCATCTGGATAAGCTGGGTATATGACCTAAATTCGCTTAAGAATATAATAGGTTGACTTCTTGTCCCCCACTTTGATAAGGATACCCCGTGTTACCAGGTCTGCCAGGTCACGACGCAATGTCTCGGAATGCACATCCGGGCATAGAGCCTGGTAATCATGGCTGCTGATGCGTGCATGAAGGCTCACTTGGGCCAACGCCAGCTGCTGACGGGGGTTCAGGTCAAGCGAAGCATAAGCAGATAAATCAGGGAAACTGCCACCTTCACAGCCGCCAACCTGGCTGGCATATAACGTCACCCGGAAGGTCCCCGAAGTTTCCTCAAATTGGGGAGGCAGCAATCCCGCAGCGCGCGTTACTTCGACAACCCGATCCAATCCGTACCCAAGCCGTTCAACATACCCTAAGTCGGACAAAACCTGAGAGATCACCGCATTACGAGCGAAGCGCGCTTCCAACAGGTTCTTTATCGTCACAGGTCCTGGCAGGCTGCCAGGTGAAGTGATCTCCAGCCGGTCAGAGAAAATATTAAGGTGGATATTATCACCTTGCAGGTTGTAATCACGGTGGGCGATCGCATTGACCAGCAGCTCACGTACAGCTTCAAAAGGATATTCTAGAGTTTCCTGATGCTGTAGACCCACCAGCCTGACTGTTGTCCTCAAGTTCGTGCGGATGAATGCCTCTGCCTGCTGCAATTGCTGAGGCAAGCTACCCGTGATTTCTTTTTTGATATATTCACCGGTGAGTGCCCTGCCTGGGAAGCGCCCAGCCAGAATGGTGGCATTGGGCAGCCACTGTTGCGGGAAACGGCCGAATAGCAGCACGGCAGCGTTGGTGAGCTTCAGCATGTCATCCACCTGCTTTAGGCATCCTCGGCGGAGCAGAAATTCATGGCCATTTTCCAAATCATCCGTGGCGATATTACCGCTTATACCGGCATATTCCATGACCTGTTCCTGATCCAGGTCTTCGAGAGAGGCATCAGGCACCAGCCGCGATTCGAACTGTACCGAACTCCGCTGCGCAAGCAGCTGGTATAGCTGACGAGCGGACAATGGATTGTTCTGGCTACCCTCCCGGCCTAAATAACGGCCTTCCAGGCAGTATACATAAGGCAGCCCATCGGGTACCGTAACCAAAACGAGGTCGACCGAGTTTCCTGTGATCGTGTTCTTCACCTTCACCAGGCGAGGTATGGGCAGGACCAGGGTTGGCTCAACCAGTAAAGCAGATTGAAATACCCGATCACAGGCAGCTTGATAATTCTTAACTCCCACCAGCTCACCTACCCTTGGAGAGACGCCTAAAAGTACCAAGCCCCCTATTGCGTTGGCCATCCCAACCAGCGTGGTTGCTAAAATAGAGATGGATACCTCCTCGGGGAACCAGTGCAGGGTTTGACCCATCCCTTCAGCCAGCAATGCATGGATCTGATCCGAGTTATCAAGCATTACAATACCTAATCCTCCTGACGCTATCCAAATAAAATCTGGTAAAGGCTGCTTTGCATATCAACCCTTACCAGATTATTTTATAGCGAATCTGATATATTCAGTGCTTCTTTACGTATTGATTTGCTCGATTAGGGTATCTGCAACATGTTCAGCATCTGCCTCACCCTTCAGCTTAGTTTTTTTTGCGATACGCTTCCTTGGGGTAGCCTGGGTCTTGGCAGGTTTTAAAGCCACCTCCAGCACCTGGTCGATATGATCAACCAGCACGAGGTGGAGCTCGTTACGAGCTCGCCTGGGTACATCCAGGAGGTCCTTGGCGTTACGCTTGGGCAGGATGACGGTTTTAAGACCAGACCGATGTGCCGAAAGGACCTTCTCACGGACGCCACCTACCGGCAGCACGTGTCCGCGTAAGGTGATCTCACCGGTCATGCCCACATCCTTTCTTACTTCACGCCCGGTATAGGCAGAAACAAGAGCGGTGCAGATCGTTATCCCTGCGCTGGGTCCATCTTTAGGGATGGCACCTTCGGGGATGTGAATATGGATATCCAGGTTTTCGTAAATCCCGGGGTCGAGGTTGAACTGGCGAGAGCGTGACTTGAGGTAAGAGAGCGCTGCCTGAGCAGATTCCTGCATCACATTCCCGATCTGGCCGGTGATCTGCAGGTTACCCTTACCATCCATCAGCAGCACCTCGACTGGCATGATCTCACCGCCATTTTCCGTCCAGGCAATGGCGGTTGCCACACCAACTTCATCCTGCCGCTCAGCTTCCTGGTCGAAGAATTGCGGTGGACCCAGGTATTTTTCTATACTTCCAGCTGTGACCAGCCTGGGGTAGGTCTTCCCTTCCGCCTTGACCCTGGCAACTTTCCTGCAGATCATCCCAATCTCACGCTCAAAGTTGCGTACACCGGCCTCATATGTATATTCACGGACGATTCGTTTTAGCGCCTGCTCCTGGAAGCGAATTTTATCGTCGTCCAACCCGGCTTCTTCCAATTGGCGGGGTAGCAGGAATCGGTGAGCAATCTCGATTTTTTCTTCCTCGATATAGCCCGGGAATTCGATCACTTCCATGCGGTCTATTAAAGCAGATGGGATGGGGCCGGTGTAATTGGCAGTCGTGATAAACATGACCTTCGACAGGTCATATGCCAGCTCGAGGTAGTGGTCGGAAAAGGCATGGTTCTGCTCGGGGTCGAGCACTTCCAGCAAGGCTGAGGAGGGATCACCGCGAAAGTCCTGCCCAAGCTTGTCGACCTCATCCAGCATGAACAGCGGATTGATGGTCCCAGCCCGTCGCATGGTTTGTAGGATGCGCCCAGGCAGGGCACCGATGTACGTACGGCGGTGCCCGCGGATCTCGGCTTCGTCTCGCACACCCCCGAGCGAAAGCCGGACGAACTTGCGTCCCAATGCCTCAGCGATGGAACGTCCCAGGGAGGTCTTGCCAGTACCTGGAGGGCCAACAAAACACAGGATGGGTTGCTTGGAACGTTTGGGCTTGAGGCTTCGCACGGCAATATATTCCAGGATGCGGTCCTTTGCCCGGGGTAACCCATAGTGGTACTGCTCCAGGACCTTTGCCGCGTGGTGTACATCCAGGTTATCGTCGGTCATCGTCGTCCAGGGAAGATCCAGGATCCAATCAATGTACGTACGGATGATGCCCACCTCGGGAGACATTGGCATCATCTGGTTCAGGCGGTCGAGCTCCTTGATGGTGCGCAGCATAACCTCCTCGGGCAAGCCAATGCCTTCGATCCGTTTTCGCAAATCGGAGATTTCTCGGGTCCATGCATCAGCTTCGCCCAGCTCGGTCTGGATAACACGCATCTGCTCGCGCAGGTAGAACTCACGTTGGGTGCGGTCGACCTCACTCTGCGCCCGGGTATGGATCTGATCTTCGAGCTCGAGTACGTCAGCTTCTTGAGCCAGCAATGCCACCACCTGTTTCAAACGTTCAGCAGGATTTAATGATTGCAGCAGCTTTAAGCGCTCATCCAGAGGTGGAGAAATGGTTGTGACGATCATGTCTGCCAGCCAACCAGGTTCCTCAATGTTTAAGGCATATAGATAGGCTTCATCGGGCAGGCTGCGGTTGAGCTGGACGCACTTTTGGAATAGCTCGAGGGCGGTACGCATGGTCGCATCAATCTCACGGTTTACATGCGTGGTTTCCGTTAGGGGACGGGCCTTGGCGATCATAAACGGGTCGTGCTGGGTGAACTCGACGATTTCCACCCGCCTACGTCCTTGAGCCAAGGCAGAGCTTGAGCCATCCGGCATGCTCACCAGCCGACCCACGGCTAACTCTACCCCTAAAGTGAGGAAGTCACTAATTTTCGGATTGTCAACAGAAGAATCGCGTTGAGTCAAGGCGATCACCGTATGATTATCCATCTGGGCTTCCTCGATCGCCAATAAGGAACCTTCCCGCCCTACGAAGACCGGTGCAACCATATGGGGGAAAATCACCAGGTCACGTAGGGGTAAGACAGGGCATTCGATCAATCCATCATCATCAGGAATCGCATCGGGCACCTTGTAAAGCTCTTCCGTCCGGCGATGCACGGCCTCGCCGAATTCTTCATCATCATCATGGTAATACCAATCACTATCCTTCATCAATATCTCCTGATATTTGCCTTCTTCTCCCAATATTTGCGCGCTTCAGCCACCACAAAGATACTTCCGGTGACCAGCACAAGGCTATCGTCATCCACCAACTCAAGGGCTTTTTCAACTGCCTGTGGGATATTCTCCACCAGTTCAACTACATGCCCATAGGTCATCGCCATACCAACCAGCTTCTCTGGTTCGATGGCCCGGGGATGGAAGGATTTTACCGCAATTAGCTCCTTCACCAATGGCATTAGCTCAGCCAGCATCCCATCGATATCCTTGTCTTCTGATGCACCAAAGACCAGGACCACACTCTTCTCTGGGTAGTATTCAGACAGCGTGTTGCTTAGCTTCAAAGCAGAATCACGGTTGTGGGCACAATCAAGGATCACTGGTGGATCGTCTTGGATGATCTCAAAACGACCAGGCCAGAACGCCTTGGAAAACCCACGCTGAAGCGCTCGCAGGTCTACTTTTAGCCCAACCTGATCAAACACCTTCAAGCAGGCATAAGCGGTAGCTGCATTGGCCGCCTGGTGAGATCCTAATAATGGGATGGTAATTTCCACTGGGTTTGCAAGCTCACTCTCCGACCAAACCGAGATGGTCTGACCGGCCCGTGAATGAGAAATCTCCGTATACAAAATATCTCGGCCCACCTGGATCAGTGTGGTACCGCGTTGCTGCGCGATTTGTTCGATCACCATCCGCACTTCTTCGACCTGTGGAGACGAGATCACCGGCACATCTGTTTTGATGATGCCAGCCTTCTCTCCCGCAATCTCTGTGAGCGTATTGCCCAATAGCAACGTATGATCATAGGATATTGAGGTGATTACGCTAACCTGCGGGCTGACTACATTGGTTGCATCCAGGCGCCCACCCAGGCCCACTTCAATCACGGCGGCATCCACCTTCTGTTTTGCGAAGTATAGAAATGCCAGGGCCGTGGTGATCTCGAAAGTAGTCAGCTCTGGGATGGCTGCCACATGCGGTTTGATCTGTTCGACCATTTCCACCAGGTGTGCATGCGGAATGAATTCACCGTTGATCTGGATCCGCTCGGCGTAGTCATCCAGGTGGGGTGAAGTATACAACCCTACTTTATAGCCTGCTTCATTCAAAGCCGCAGCACACAAGATGCACACCGAACCTTTGCCCTTCGTACCAGCCACATGGATGGTCGGATAGGTATTCTGTGGATTTCCCAGCGAGGCGACCAATTCCTGCATGCGTTCCAGTTTGAATCGTTCAGGCGAGTAAGTAACAGCCTTCTGCATGCTGAAATCGACAAAACTATATAAGTATTCCAGTGCATCCTTGTAGGCTTCTTCGTCGTTTGTCATAGTCCAGGGATTGTAACCCCTTGGGTGCCTAACGGGAAGAGGATACCAACGTGAATTTTACCAGCACGGTATGAAGATCGCCCCTAAATCTGTTCATGGTAGAATAGCCGGGTGCTAAGCAGAGCGCTAAAGATCGTCCTCAGGTTCATAAAAGTCGTCGTGATGGTTGGAGCAGCTGCATTCCTTCTCCCCAGGCTGATCACAGCCCTTTATACGTTGCCACGCCGGTTCACCCCTCAAAATGTTCCACCTGCTTCAGTAGCCATCGTGTTCGGGGCTGGTTTGTGGCGGGATGGCACGCCTACGACAGTTCTCAGGGATCGCATCAATACAGCTGCCCAGTTATATTCGTCAGGAAAAGTCCAAAAGATCTTGATGAGCGGTGATAACAGCTATATCGATTACAATGAACCGGGGGCCATGCGGGAATATGCGCTCAAACTTGGTGTGCCGGAAGATGCCATCGTGCTGGATTATGCTGGGAGGCGCACTTATGATACCTGCTACCGGGCACGCCAGATCTTCGGGATTGACGACGCCATCCTGGTTACCCAGGGATTTCACCTGCCGCGTGCCTTGTACACGTGCAATGCCCTTGGATTAAAAGCCTCCGGCGTGCCATCCGACCAGCATGATTATCGGCTTTTCTCACGCCTGTACTGGAACCTGAGGGAGCTCCCCGCAACCTTGACTGCTATTCTCGATGTGCACGTATTCAAACCTGAACCGATCCTGGGACAGCCGGAACCGATCTTCCCGGCGACAGGTCAGTAATAGATTATCAATTGGAGCCAGCATGGAACGAACACAAGCCCTAAATATCGTGCATGAATATGTGAAAAATGAAAACCTGATCCGCCACATGCTGGCCGTGGAAGCTGCCATGCGCTTTTATGCTGCCAGGATGGGTGAAGACCAGGACTTGTGGGGTATTACGGGTATCCTGCACGATTTCGACTGGGAAATTCACCCCACACTCGAAGAACACCCGCTTGCAGGGGCACCGATCTTACGGGCGCGCGGCGTACCCGATGTGGTTGTACGTGCTGTTCTCAGTCATGCGGACCATTCTGGCATCCCACGTACTACTCCGATGGAAAAAGCGCTGTATGCCTGTGATGAGATCACGGGCTTGATCACGGC
Organism: Anaerolineales bacterium; assembly: GCA_003105035.1. Taxonomy (NCBI): domain Bacteria; kingdom Bacillati; phylum Chloroflexota; class Anaerolineae; order Anaerolineales; species Anaerolineales bacterium. The sequence continues at coordinate 42,867 of PQAL01000011.1, forward strand.
AGTCGCCCTGGTACGGCCTTCTCGGTCACTTTACGATCTTGAAGCTGCCTCGGTAAAGAAGAAGTGGAAGGACCGCGCCTTTGCAGCCGGTGCTAACCGGGATGAAATTGCCAGATCTGCCGAAGAATTTGGCGTTGAGCTGTGGGAGCACGTGGGTAATGTGATTCTCGCCATGCGTACAATCGCTCCTAAGTTGGGTCTGGAAGGCAATCTAACCGCCTAAGCAATCACTTGAAATAGAATAGTCAGGTCGGGTAGAGCACGAATATCAGTGTGCATTCCCGGCTTGATTAAGTGCTTCTCATCCTATTGACAATGGCAATAGGATCATGTATACTATACGAAATTGACTATGCGAAAATCCTATACGCAACCCAAGTGAGGAGATTATGCCAACTGAAACCAAGCTCCCTGCCCACATCACTGCCCACACCTCGCTCGTCCCAGCCATCAATGCCTGGCGCATCTACCTGAACGACCAGGGCAAGAGCCCCCATACCGTCAAAGCTTTTATCGCCGATATGAACCTGCTGGCAGCTTACCTGCCTCCGGACCGCCCCCTGGGTGCCATTACCACCAATGAGCTAAATAACTTCCTGGACTGGATGCAGAAACAACGCGGGGTCCCCTGCAGCCCCAAGACCCTTTCACGCCGGATTACTTCTATCAAGGCCTTCTTTCGCTGGCTGACCCATTATGGCGTGATTGTCGTTGACCCAGGTGAAAAGGTGCTGCAGCAGTCGGTGATCAGCCCCCTACCAAGCGTATTGACCGATGAGGAGCGAGATGTTGTGCTGTCTGTGGCTAATAAATACCGCCTGGCAGCCCACCCAGATGCACGTTACTTCACCCTATTAGAACTGCTGCTCGAAACCGGCATCAAGAAAAGCGAATGCCTGGCGCTCAGCCCCAACCATATCGACCGGGAAGCGCCGGGTGGACCTTTCTTATTCGTCCGTTATGCCAGCCCTCAGCACCGTTATAAAGAACGCAAGATCGCCCTATCAACCGATTGGGTCGAAGCATATGACGAATACAAGGGGCAGTACCAGCATACCGATCGCATTTTTCCCTGGTCACAACGCCGCCTGGAATATTTACTGGAAGATATCGGTGAGGAAGCAGGCATCTCCAAGCACTTGTCGTTCGAGATGTGCCGCTGGACGTGTGCGCTTAACGACCTCAAGGCAGGCACCGAGGCAAACAAAGTACGTCAGAAGATGGGCCTCTCGAAAATCCAATGGAGAGAGGTGAGATCTAAATTGCAAAAGCTAGGTGCTGAGCTTCCTGACTAATATCAGGTGGGCGATTGAGGTGCTCTGCTTATCTATCGTTGCCAGTCCGCTCTGGCGGTATCCTGGTACCCATACGATTTTATCCCCACAACAAATCAGTGGCCAGTTCTTGCGCGCTCTCAGGGGCAATTTTTGATTGATCATCAGGTCAGAAATCTTGATCGAGTGACCATCCATACCGGCTGGATGGATGCGGTCACCACTCTCTCTGGACCGTAAAACCAGGGGTAATGAAATCTTATCCATATCGAACCAGGCTTGATAGCGATCGTTATTCCGCTTTTCTTGCTCGATAGCCTGCTTATTATCGGCTACCATCTCAGTCTCAAGGACCCAGCTATTTTTCAAAAGTGATCTCCCTGGGATGGGTATAGCGATTGTCTCATCAGGTTTGAGCTGAGGGTAAGCTGAGATTGGTAGGTCATCGCCAGATGTCAGCCAAAATACATCGACGTCACGGATAAGCCTCATCCCATCCAGGAGGTCTACCTGACCGGAAGGTTTATTCTCCGCGATAAACTTACGCCCTCTCTCGATGCACTCAAAACCCACGTCCGTCAAGCCGGGGACAAATCCTTCGATCGCCCGGCGCAACAGATAACGCTGAACAGATGGCAGTTGGCGCTCGAAATTGGGGCGGTGAAAAGCCAGGTATCCCTGCTCATGGTTGAGCAGGCAGATAGTCCAGGCAATATCCACCTGCCTCTGGATGAGCTGATAATCATCGCTCAGGATCTGGCCAAGACGTAGCAGGTTCTGGCGTAGGCGAGGGGCATACTCTTCCAGCTGGGGAAGCAGGTCATATCGAACCCGGTTCCGATAGTAAGCAGTGTCCAGGTTGGTTTGATCGAAAGCAGGCTGGATCTGTTTTTCAGCCAGGTATTGCAGGATGTCTGACCGCCAGGTGAATAGCAAGGGACGCACCAGCGGAATATGCTCGCTCCATGAATTGGGCAGTGTGCAGGTTTGCATGCCGCGCAACCCCACCAGGCCAGAACCGCGTAACAGGTGCATGAGAATTGTCTCAACCTGGTCATCTGCAGTATGGCCAACGAGTACTGCGCTGGCGCTGCGCTGCTGTGCTTGATCGAAGAGGTGCTGGTATCTCAGCCTGCGGGCAGCTTCCTCAATGGCAATCTTGTGCTTTTCCGCAAAACCGAGTACATCCACCTCCCACACCACGCAGTCAACCCCAATTTGTGCCGCAGCTTGCCTTACGTACTGTGCTTCTTCATCAGCTTCTGGCCGAAGCTTGTGGTTTATATGAACCACTACCAGGTTATAACCGCACTCATATAAAACATTCAGCAGGAAAAGGCTATCGGGTCCTCCCGAAACACCCACAATGAGGAGTCCCTGCTCGTGGATTTTACAATCCTGTTGTAAAATATTAACAACCTGTTCGATCATAGCAAATAAAATTATAGCGTATAATGAATTATCGAGGAATTTTATAGATTTATCCTGTATGATCAAGTAACTTCAAAAAATTGGATAAAACCACGGAGTAGGATACATGGCTGAAAAAATCCTCGTCGTCGATGATGATCTGGATACTCTGAGATTGGTCGGTTTAATGCTGCAGCACCAGGGCTACGAGATTGTAGCTGCCAGCAATGGCCTTCAGGCAATCTCCCTGGCGCAATCAGAAAAACCTGAACTAATCCTGCTCGATATCATGATGCCTGAAATGGATGGGTATGAAGTGGCTCGTAAGCTGCGCCTCGATCCGGCCACCAATGCCATCCCCATCATCATGTTTACTGCCAAGACCCAGGTGGATGACAAGGTGGCAGGGTTTGAAGCTGGTGCGGATGATTACCTGACCAAACCAACCCAACCCCGTGAGCTATTTGCCCACGTAAAAGCGGTGATTGCCCGTGGTAAGAAAACCTCCCTGCCAGTACCACCTCCATCAGCATCCAGGACGCGTGGTCATGTGATCGGCGTAGTGGGGGTAAAAGGCGGTTTAGGCATTTCCACCCTCGCTCTGAACCTGGGCATTTGCCTGCAAGATCGCAGTAAAAAGAATGTCATCATCGCCGAATACCGACCTGGACTGGGCTCGATGGGCCTGGATCTGGGTTTTCTCAATCCTCAAGGAATGACCAGGCTTTTACAGGTTTCCCCTGAAGAGATCAGCGAGACCGCCATCGATAACGAGATGTATTACCATAAATCAGGGGTGAGGTTGCTGTTAGCCTCCTATGTGCCTAGTGACGCAAAATTCCTGACTGCTGTACCCCATTTCGAGGCCATCACCAGGTTCTTGGCGTTCATGGCCTCCTATATCATTATTGACCTGGGAGCAGGCATCACCCCCATCAATGACCGCATCCTGACTTATTGTGACGAGATCATCGTAGTACTGGAACCCAACCCCAATACGATCATCCGCACCTCTGGATTGGTAGATGAGCTGGCTAAGAAGGGTTTCAATGAAGACAGGATCAATACAGTGCTGTACAATCGTCAACGCACCGAAATGCAGTACTCGCTGACCCAGGTGCAGGTGGAATACCAGCATCCCATCAGTGTGGTTTTCACGGCTGCACCAGAGCTAACTTACCAATCCGCCAGGGCGAACCTCCCACTGGTGATGCAGCATCCCGACAATCTGACATCCCAGCAGTTCTTCAAACTTGCCGATAGTATTCTCAAACGTGTGCGAGATAAAGAATGAGTGAACCAGCTCTGGTAAACCTCGAAACGATCACTCTTGCCGCACAACTCATCACACAATCGCATAAAACCGTCACTCTGACTGGTGCGGGTATCTCGACCAGGTCTGGGATTCCTGATTTCCGCAGCCCAGGCACAGGTCTATGGCAGCGCGTTGAGCCGATGGAGGTCGCCTCCCTATCTGCTTTTCGGCACAACCCAGAGATGTTCTTCGAATGGTTTCACCCACTGGCGGTGATGATGTACGCTGCCAAGCCCAATCCTGCCCATATCGCCCTTGCCAAGCTTCAAGCAGCTGGGTACATGTCGGAGATTATCACCCAGAACATTGATGGTCTGCATAGTCGGGCAGGTGCAGAGAATGTGCTCGAAGTCCATGGATCGCTGAGGAGCATGTCGTGTACGAATTGCTACCTCCAGGTACCTTCAGCTACCATCCTGGAAGATTACCTGATGAAGTGTACCATCCCTACCTGCCCTGATTGCGGGAGTATCTTGAAACCAGATGTCATCCTCTATGAAGAGCAGCTGCCGGTTAAAACATGGATCAAGGCAGAAGAAGCTTGTAAGCACTGCGAGTTATTGCTTGTGGCCGGCACATCACTGGAAGTCATGCCATCAGCCAAATTACCGGTTCAAGCTCTGGAACACGGCTCAAAATTGATCATCATCAATAATGCCCCCACCTTCATGGATGTACGTGCTGACCTGGTCATCCGTGCCGATGTAGCGGAGATCTTGCCAAAAATCCAGGAAGAAGTATTAAACACAGGATTTATTCCCCAGGGGCGGATATAACGATTTTCTAACAAACAAGTTTTGGTTGGAAGATGAGAATATCACCCCTGACTTTGATAGCTGACGGGCGAAGCCTGCTCCCCGCTAGCATTCTCCCGCCAGGCCAGCCATTGTGTTATTTCTTACCTGAATGCCTTGAAAAAATGTTGATCGAAGCCACCAAGCATTTAACTAATGGCAGGATCTTCATCTAGCCCCTCTTCGCCCAAATTGGCGTTCAAGCAGGTCAACCGAAAGATGGATCATGGTTGGGCGACCATGCGGGCAGGTACGCGGCGACTGGCAAGCTTCAAGATCACCCAGCAGCCTGGTTTGTTCGTCAAGGGTGAGGGACTGACCGGCTTTGACGGCTGCCCGCTTACACACCCTGGCAATGATCCTGGCTTCCGATTCCGCCTGCAGTGGGGTTTCATCTTCTTCGAAATCTTCCACGATGACTGCCAAGGCAGCCCCAGGATCCATACCGGTCAATATGGCCGGGATGGCACGGACAAGATAGCTGCCCCTGCCGAAAAGTTCGACCTGAAAGCCAAGCTGGTTCAATGTGGGTAGCTCCGTTTCTATCAAACGGGCACTGGCAGGCGGTAGATCGACAGTTACCGGTTGCAGTAAAGTTTGGGAGGGTATTCGTGGAGTCCGTTTCTCCAACGAATCCTGTCTGGCCTCATGCCACATGGTCATGAAGCTCTCAAATAGCACGCGTTCATGAGCGGCATGCTGGTCGATCAAGTACAAGCCATCCGGTCCCTCAGCCACCAGGTAAGTGGATGCAATCTGACCTACCAGACGAAGGAGGGGCATGCTTGCTCCGACCAGCCCAGGCTGCTTCGCGGGAGGTGGTATCGTTTGTCCAAGTCCAGGCGAAACAGACGATAAAGCATCTTCTTTCGTATCTGCCGAAAAGCCCCAAGCTGGATCAATCTGTCTGGCTGAGGCTCCGTTTGTGGAAGGTGGCATCCAGTGGATCGAACCGCCGAGTGAGGGAATTGGGGTGTGCGCCAGGAGCGCTCGCCTGACTGCCCTCTGGATTGCACGAAATATCCGATCGGCATCTTTAAATCGCACTTCAGCCTTGGTTGGATGAACATTGACATCCACCGTATCGGCTGGTAAATGCAGAAACAACATCGCCAATGGATAACGTCCAACCATCAGCAATGTGTGGTACGCCTGAACGAGAGCTGACCCCAGAGCCGGGTCATGGACAGGACGTCCATTGACGAAGAATACGATTTCTCGCCTGTTGGAGCGCGTCAGGCTGATTGGACTGATAAAACCGTCGATCGAGGCTTCATCTTCCTCCGCTAAAACTTCCAGCATCTGTCGGGCAACTTCCACACCGTATAGCCCTGCCAGGATCTCACGCCGGTTGCCATTCCCGCTGGTCATTAACACCGGACGTTCGTCCTGGTACAGCTGGAACTTCACCTTAGGGTACGCCATAGCATAACGTGTAACCAGCTCATCAATATGACGCCGTTCTGTGCTTGGGTGCTTCAGGAACTTCAAACGCGCTGGGACGTTGAAAAATAGGTTTTCCACCGTGACCAGCGTCCCAGCTGGTATCCCCACCTGTTTTAGTTCACCAGCTACGCCAGCTTCGACAAGCAAACGGCATCCCATTTCCGCGCCACTGGAACGGGAACTTATGGTCAGGTGCGAGACGGAACCAATCGATGCCAGGGCTTCACCTCTGAAACCCAGGGTCTCAATCCTGAACAGGTCATCTGCAGAGCTGAGCTTGCTGGTGGCATGCCTCTCCACCGATAATAGCAGCTCATCAGCTGAGATACCACAGCCATTATCAGCAACTTGCACCAGGCGCGTACCAGCTTCCCTGACATGGATAGTGATCTGGTTGGCACCCGCATCCAGGGAATTTTCGATTAGCTCTTTTACCACGGAGGCAGGTCTTTCGACTACCTCTCCAGCCGCGATCTGGGAGGCAATTTCTGGGGGCAAGAGGTGAATGGGCACCCGGATATTATATATCAAAGGCTTATCCATTTATTCCAATATCCCGTATAATAACCCCCGTGCATTTCGAGAGCTTATATTTTGATCTGGATGATACCCTTTACCCGGCTAGCAGCGGCCTATGGGATGCTATCCGCGGGCGAATGAATATTTACATGCAAAAATTCATCGATCGTCCCGTGGATGAGATCGCGAAAATACGCCAGCAATACCTTGAACAGTATGGCACGACCTTACGAGGCCTGCAAGCGTACTATGAGGTAGATACAGAAGAGTACCTGGCTTTCGTCCATGATCTTCCTCTGGAAGAATTTATTAAGCCTGACCCCCAACTCCGCCAGTTAATCCTTAGCCTTCCACAAAAGAGATGGATATTCACTAATTCTGACCGTAACCATGCGAGCCGGGTGTTAAAAATCCTGGGTCTGGATGATTGTTTCGACGGAATCATCGATATCCTGGCGGTAGAATTTGCCTGCAAACCTGATAAGGCTGCTTACCAAAAAGCGTTACAAATAGGCAGAGATGACGATCCTCAGCGGTGTGTGATTTTCGACGACTCGCTTCGCAATCTTGCTCCCGCTCGAGAGCTGGGGTTCTTTACCATCCTGGTGGGTAAAAATGGCTCAGATCCACAAGTCGACCGGGTGATACCTAGTTTACACGAGCTCACCCACCATCTGCCTGAATTATGGGAAAAGGCGAGATAACCGGAGTTAGCATGAAAAGCAAGCTGATCACCATGGAAGAGGCAGCTTCAATCGTCCAGAGTGGGAATATGCTGGCGTTGGGCGGCATGACCCTATACCGCCGGCCGGTAGGATTTGCTCGCACTTTGATCACACGCTTTCAGGAAAGCGCTTCACCGGTAGATCTTACGCTGATGGCTTTTACAGCCGGCTACGAAAGTGACCTTCTGGTAGGCGCTGGCATGGTTAGCCATGTCCGTAGTTGTTATTTTGGCCTGGAGATCTTCGGTTTTGCCCCCATGTTCACCAACCGCGCAAGTCAAGGCTTGATCGAGGTCATCGAAGAGACCGAGACAAGCCTATCTATGGGGTTGCGGGCACAGATGGCCTCGGTTGGGTTCATGCCAGGGCTTGGTTGGCTTGGCACCGACCTACCCCGCCTACGCCCGGACGTGCGCACCGTGATCGACCCATACAGCGGGGAAGAGATGATGGCTTTCCCGGCGATTAGCCCGGATGTGGCCGTGATCCATGCATTAACGGCGGATCAAGATGGAAATGCCCTGATTGGCGATAACAAAGGCGTCGATATTGAGCTCAGCCTGGCGTCAAAAATAGTGATCATCACCGCAGAAGAACTGGTAGCCGAGCTTGACAAGGCAGATATTGTTGCCCCGTGTGTTGATGCAGTCGTGTATGCTCCCAGAGGTGCTGCCCCCACTTCCTGCCACCCATTGTATGGCCTGGATGCGAGCGCAATCCTGGATTATGCCGAGAACGTCAGCGACCAGGATTCATTTGACCGTTACTTATACCAGGCGGGGATTAAGAGCTCTTAACCCAAATATGATAATCTTTATATATTAATTGTATAAACTTACTTTCTGAGCGTGGAGAAAATCATGGAATCCAATCGTAATCTGAGTAAGATTCTTATTGGCTGTGGTGTAGCTTTCCTTCTAGTCATCTTCCTGGCGATTGGTCTGGTTGGTGGATATGCTGGTCATGACCTGCTGAATAATTTACCATTATTAGCAAATGTAACTCAACCGCAGAACTCGACCACCACTCCCAATACAGATGAATTATTTATACCCTTCTGGGAAGCCTGGTCAATCGTTCACAACCAATTTATCGACCAGCCTGTAGATGATGAAAAGATGATGCAGGGTGCCATTCGAGGCATGATGGACTCCTTGGGTGATCCTCATTCCGGTTATATGGATCCCGTGGAATATAGTGATGCCCAGGCTCCCCTGGAAGGTTACTCAGGCATAGGCGCCTGGGTGAACACCGAAGGAGAATACCTGACGATTACTGAGCCCATCAAAGACTCTCCCGCTGAAGCTGCTGGTCTGAAGAGCGGTGACCAGATCATCGCCATTGATGGTGTAGATATGACCGGGACGTTGGCTGAGTTGGCTAGGCAGAAAGTACTTGGGCCAGCAGGTACACAGGTGCTTCTCACCATCCGCCGCGAAGGTGTGGAAGAGCCATTCGATATCCCTATCACCCGCGCCCAGATTACGATTCCCAGTACTGAATACAAGATGCTGGAAAATAACATTGCCTATGTTCGCTTGAATGCCTTCAGTAGCACCACAGGAGATGAGCTGCGTTCAGCCTTACAGGACCTGATGGCTCATAACCCGCAAAGCCTGATCCTCGACTTGCGTTATAACGGAGGTGGCTACCTCGATGAGGCAATCCAGGTCGGCTCAGAATTCCTGGCGGATGGGGTTGTGGCCTATGAAGAATTCGGTGATGGCACGCGCAATACATTTACTGCCAGTGGCGATGGGATCGCTACGAAAATCCCGATGCTCGTCTTAGTGAATGAGTGGTCTGCTTCAGCTTCTGAAGTAGTTGCAGGAGCATTACAAGACCGGGGACGGGCTCAGTTAGTGGGCGTCACCACCTTTGGGAAAGGAACTGCACAGAATTGGATTGCTTTATCGGACAACGAGGGTGCCGTCCGGGTAACCATGGCGCGCTGGCTAACGCCTAACATGCGCAATGTGAGCGGTACCGGGTTGACACCGGATGTGGAAGTGAGTATTCCGGATACCGATGCACAGGCAGGTGTGGATACACAACTGAATAAAGCCATAGAGATCTTATCTCAACCTTAGTACATGCAACTTAATGGTATGTTTTACATTTAATAGTAAGGATTGAGTTTACAGGAGGTACATTATGTTTTTATTGGATCCAACATATTTGCTGTTTATGCTCCCAGCATTTATATTAATGATCATTGCACAAAGTTATGTGAGCGGTGCATACAAAAAATGGAGCAAGGTGCCGGCTCAAAGCCGATTTACAGGTGCCCAGGCTGCCGAACGACTGATTACATATGGCGGTCTGGATGTCTCGGTTGACGGTGTGCGTGGGAAGTTAACTGATAATTATGACCCACGTGTGAAGACGCTGCATCTCTCTGAAGGCGTTTACAACAGCTCATCAGTCGCTTCGCTGGCAATCGCTGCCCATGAGCTTGGGCATGCCATGCAGGACCGGGATGGCTACTTCCCGCTACGATTACGGGCGGCCCTGGTCCCTGCGGTAAACATTGGCTCCTATTTAGGATGGATCCTCATCCTCATTGGCATGCTCTTGCGGCAGACGCAGCTTGCCTGGCTGGGTGTGATTGTCTTTTCGGGTGGAGCAATCTTCGCCCTGGCAACTTTACCGGTAGAGCTTAATGCCTCCTCACGGGCAAAAGCACTGCTAACCAATACGGGGATGATCATTGGAGAGAATGAGCAGCGTGGGGTTAACAGTGTTCTAAATGCTGCAGCCCTGACCTATGTCGCTGGTCTCGTAACCGCAGTTTTACAGCTGTTGTATTTCGTAACTATGGTTGGTGGGGCAGGTGGACGAAGACGCTAGGACAGATCTACCATTTTCCTTCGCGGTGGTGGACAGCAAATAACCGCCGCGAAGGTTGGTATAATCCATCCTATGCGGAAATTTATCTTCGCAATCATCATATTTCTTGGGTTTATCTTCATTATTGGTCGACTCACAGAAATACAATCAATCGTAGAAACCTTACAAAGGGGAAATATTTGGTTTATATTTTTAGCCCTCGTCATTGAATTCCTTTGGACGCTTAATTGTGGCTTGTCATTCCGTTCCATCTACCGCGGAATGGGAATTGAAGAGCGCGTTGGGACGTTATCCCTTATCGTTTCCGCCGCAAATTTTGTGAATGTTATCGCCCCCTCAGGAGGGGTGAGTGGCATGGCAATTTTCGTCAGTGAAGCCCGCCGCCGAAATTACTCTGCTGCCCGAGCGGCTGCAGCAGGTGTGCTTTACTTATTATTCGATTACCTGGGATTGATCGCCATTCTGGCGGTTGGGCTGGTAATCTTGATCAGGCGAAATGACTTATCTTTAGTGGTGATCCTGGCTTCCGCTGCCCTTGTTGCACTGGCAATGTTGTTTACATATTTAATCAACCTTGGCATGCAGTCCGCAGTTTCCTTCGGTAATGCCCTGGCCAAGTTATCCAGGTTGGTTAACCGCATCCTGCGTCCTTTTATCCACCGCGATTATCTCTCTGAAGCGAAAGCCCATGAGTTCGCCCATGATGCTGCCGAGGGATTAATCTTGATCCGCAACAAACCGCGCAACATCCTTGCACCTTTGCTGTTTGCCGTAACGAACAAGATTGCCCAGATACTTATCCTGATATTGGTTTTCCTGGCATTTAAAATCCCAATCTCAATTGGGACGGTTATCGCCTGTTTCAGCATTGGCACGTTATTCGTGATCATTTCACCTACTCCTGCCGGAATCGGTGTGGTCGAAGGTGCACTAACTTTAGCTCTTACTTCTATGTATATCTCACTCGAGGATGCTGCAGTCATCACCCTCAGCTATCGCGGGATTACCTTCTGGATACCCATGGTTGTTGGTGCAATATCTCTACGAGTGCTGGAAAAGGTGGGAATTGAACCAAATTCCACGAATCATGTCCAATCAGATGTTTGACCAAACCTTCTCCATCGTGTATAATCGGAATTCGTCTTAGAGACCAGAACATTTATACAAAGGATTTAGGTAATTCAGAATGCCAAAGCGAACTTATCAACCCAAAATTCGGCGCCGTGTGCGTGTGCATGGATTTCGAAAGCGAATGTCGACCGCTGATGGTAGGAAAGTATTAAAAGCTCGCCGGCTGAAAGGCCGCTACCGTCTTACTGTCAGCATGAATAATCACGTCAAGAAGATCAACTGGCGTGGGTGAAACGCAATTTCCGACTGACACGATCAACCGATTTCAAGCGGGTGAGGCGTTTTGGAAAGTCTTATGCCCACCCGTTTATTGTGTTGGTTGCTCTGCCAGCGGAAGGAGAACGAACATTAATCGGTGTGAGCGCGGGCCGTTCCGTGGGAAGTGCAGTGGATAGAAACAGAGCTAAAAGGTTGATTCGTGAAGCAATCCGCCCATTCTTGCCCGCCCTGCAGCCCGGTTGGAACATCCTGTTGCTCGCCCGAAAACCTATCCTTCAAGCACAATTTACGGAGATCCAAAGTAGCTTACAAACACTCCTCACCCGAGGGCAAATCTTGAATGGCAACAACGAACGACCAGCCACTGCATGAGCATACAAGCACACCGGAACCTCGCTTGCGTGATCTGCCTGTAACCATTTGGAACCTGCCACGTATACCATTATTGGCACTCATTCGCTTGTATCAGATGACTCTTTCACGCACATTACCGGAAGGCACCTGCCGCTTTTATCCCACCTGTTCACATTATGGCTACCAGGCGATCTATAAGTATGGGGCCATCAAAGGCAGCTTAATGGCCACCTGGCGGGTGATCAGGTGTAACCCATTTAATCCGGGTGGCTTTGATCCAGTACCTTAGAAAAGATAAACGATGAAATCAAAAAAAATCCTACTCATCAGTACTTTTTTTCTTCTCACCATTCTTCTTTCAGCTTGTAGTGCAGGTGTAACTGCCTCCACCAGCTGGCATGGCGTATCCACGGATGCTAACCTGGCTTATCTAGCCGCTGGAACCCAGGTCTATGGCGTTGACCTCAACACAGGTGCCCAGAAATGGAAATTCCCTGCTGATAAGCCGAACGTAAAGGGATTTTACGGCACACCAGTACTGACTGCGGATGGTCAGTTGTTACTGGTCCCCGGATATGATGGCTACCTGTATTATGTGAATCCCGCGACTGGCGCGGAGATAACGAAATTTTCGGGCTCAGCCTACAAGCTGATCGCCAGCCCGTTGATAATCGACAATATGATCTACCAGCCATCCACCGATGGCACAGTCTATGGTCTCGATTTTCAAGGAAATGAAGTGAAGTCTTATCAAACTTCCGGCCAGCCCCTATGGGCACAGCCCGCCACATCCACGGATTGCGGTTGTATTTATATCTCTTCCATGGATCATAGCGTTTACTCCTTTGATATAAGTACGGGTAGCCAGCTTTGGAAAACCCAGGATCTTGCGGGTTCAGTAGTTGGGAAGCCAGCAGTTGGAGCTGATGGTACATTATATGTTGGTACTTTTGGCAGCGAGCTGGTTGCACTGGATGGCACCAACGGGTCGGTCAAATGGCGCTTCGGCACAGAAGATTGGGTATGGGCTGGACCAGCTTTGGACAATGACATCCTTTATTTCGGCGACCTGAAAGGTTACCTGTATGCCGTGAATGCTGCTGATGGCACCCAGGTATGGCGTATCCAACCGAACAATACCATCGTTGATACTCCACTCATATCGGGCGAAAATCTCTACCTGACCACGAAATCAGATACGATGTATACCATCAGCACTGCAGGTCAGATCGTGAACTCAACTGTTGTCGGTGGTGACTTTATATACTCCTCGCCTGTGATTGCTGGTGATAAAATCCTGGTCACACCCCTCAATTATGATAAGAACCTGCTGGTAGCTCTGAGCCTTGAAACTCCCAATGCTGCCCAAAAATGGCTTTTTGTTCCGGCCAAATAGTGATAGAAACCAATCACGGAGATTATCCATAGAATGAACGAAATATGGAACACCATAATTCTTACCCCCATGGTCAACGTGTTGATCTGGATTTACAACATCCTTTTTCACAATTTTGGCCTGGCAGTTATCCTGTTTACTGTTTTAATCCGCCTGATCACCTATCCTTTGACTGCCCAGCAGATGAAGAGCCAGGCGAAAATGCAGGAATTAAACGCTTCCAACAAGATGAAAGATATCCAGAAAAAGTACAAGGATGACAAGCAGAAACAACAGGAAGCAACCATGGCGCTGTACAAAGAAATGGGTATCAACCCACTGGGTGGTTGTTTACCTCTTCTGATCCAATTTCCAATCATGATCGGACTTTACCAGTCCATCTCCCTGGCTCTGGCTCAGGCTCCCATCCAGCTGCTCAATCTCAAACAGAGCATTGCAGCATTCCTCCCAGCAGCTGCACTGATCCCACTAAATTCCCAGTTTTTATGGCTTGACCTGGCATTACCTGAATCGCAAACCCCGATTTTCGGTTTTCTCATCCCAGGCATTAATATTGGCATCCCGATTTTGACAATCATCGTGGTTGTAACGACCTGGCTGCAATCAAAAATAATGACGCCTGCATCTACCAATCCGAATGACCAGAGTTCAGCCATGGCGAGGCAGATGAACCTGTTCATGCCGCTGATGATGGGCTGGATCTCGTGGACACTTTCCTCCGGGCTGGCTCTTTATTTTATTGTGAGCAACCTGCTGGGGATTGCCCAATATGCTTTTCTTGGCAAGGTTAATTGGGCCAACCTGCTTCCAAGAGCTAAACCCGCCAAGGCGAAGTAAAGAGTATCATAGGGGATACAACCAAAGAAAAATACTATGAATTCACAACGAACGACAATCGAAATTATCGCTCCGACGATTAATGAAGCGATCGAAAAAGGATTAGCCGACCTGGAATTAACCCGGGAGGACGTGGAGATCGAAATCCTGGATGAAGGCAGCCGAGGCATATTCGGACTTGGCGCTCATCAGGCGCGTGTACGCCTGGCTGTTAAGCAAGGGTCAGATCAGCAGAGCGATGAGCTGCTCAAGAATGTTCAGGTGGAATCTTCCTATCCTGTATCTGCTGAGCAAGAACCATTACCTGCCCCCGTACGCATCCCACCTGCCAATGCCAAGGAAGAGATTCCCCTGCACGTGGCACAGGAAACGGTCAGTGAGCTGTTAATCAAGATGCACATTCAGGCTGAAGTCAAGGCATCTTATGGTGAAGTAGATGAAGACCATGATTCCCGCCCGATCCTGGTGGATATCACTGGAAAAGACTTAAGCATCCTGATCGGGAAACGCTCCGAAACCTTGAATGCGCTGCAGTACATCTCCAGGCTGATCGTGAGCAAAGAGCTTGGTGAAAACATCACGCTGATCATCGATGTGGAAGGTTACCGAACACGCCGGGAGCGCCAGCTGCGCCAATTAGCACACCGTATGGCGGAGCAGGCGGTAAAGACCGGGCGCAAACAAGTATTGGAACCCATGCCTGCCAATGAACGACGCATTATCCACATGGAGTTGCGGGAAGATGCCCAGGTGACCACCGAAAGTTTTGGGGAAGAACCACATCGCAAGGTGACCATCATACCCAAAGCATAATTTTCAACACCCTGGATGCTGTCCGACCCCTCGAACGGCATCCTTTTTATTTCAGGTATAATTCAGCCATGTTCAGCCTTTCCCCGCTGGAACCGATAAATTATTTGCTCATCGGTCACCTGACCCGTGACCTCACGCCACAAGGCCCAAGGATCGGAGGCACAGCAGCCTATGCAAGCCTGACTGCCCACGCTCTAGGATTGCGCGTTGGGATTGTCACCTCTTGGGGGGCAGAAATTCCCCTTGGCAATTTGAAGCACATCCCCATCATCAGTTATCCTGCCGATAGCTCAACAACTTTTGAAAACATTTACTCACAAAAAGGAAGGATTCAAGTTCTCCATACCGTTGCTGCCCGATTAGATTACCACCTTATTCCCGAACCCTGGCGCCAGGCGCCGATTGTCCACCTCGGGCCGGTCGCCCAGGAAGTTGAGCCCGGGTTGGTGCGGCATTTCCCCAGCTCGCTGGTCGGTGTGACTCCCCAGGGCTGGCTACGCGCATGGGACACCCAGGGTCATGTTCATCCTACTGAGTGGCCTGAAGGAGCCTTTATCCTGCAGAATTCTGGTGCAGCAATTCTGAGCATTGAAGATGTCCAGGGGGATGAAGCTCGTATTGAAGAAATGGCATCTGCCTCCCGTATCCTGGTTGTGACTGAAGGCGCAGCCGGGGCACGCGTGTATTGGAATGGTGATGTTCGGCGTTTCAGGCCACCGAGTGAGCTGGAACTCGACTCTACAGGTGCTGGAGATATTTTTGCAGCAGCGTTCTTTACCCGCCTATACCTAACCAGGGATCCCTGGGAATCAGCCCGCTTCGCAAACCAAATTGCAGCAACATCGGTTACACGACAGGGGTTGGATGGCATCCCTACTGCTGAGGAAATCCAGGAATACTTGATTGAGGTTTTGTGATGGGGCGAATTTACACCATTGCCAACCAAAAAGGCGGAGTAGGTAAAACCACCACCGCGGTAAACCTGGGTGCTTTCTTGGCGAGCTTTGGCCAGCGTACCCTGCTGGTAGACCTTGACCCCCAAGCTAACGCAACCTCCTGCCTGGGAATTGACAAACGCACCATTAAAAACAGCATATATGACGTCATCATTGGCGAAACTCCAGCAATTAAGAATACTTTATACAACCAGCGCCTTAATTTGTCCCTACTACCCTCCTCACCTGCCTTGGCTGGTGCAGAAGTTGAGCTCGTCTCTGTGATCGCCAGGGAGACAAAGCTGAGAGAGGCTCTCCAGACAATCATCGACCGTTATGACTATATCCTGATCGATTGCCCACCTTCATTGGGATTACTTACCTTGAATGGTGTGGTCGCGGCTAAGGATGGAGTCATCATCCCGGTTCAATGCGAATACCTGGCATTGGAAGGGATCGGGCAGCTTAACCAAACCCTGGCACGTATCCGGGCGGCATTATTCCCGGATTTGCGCGTGCGAGGAGTGGTCCTGACGATGTTCGATGTTCGTACCAAGCTCAGTGCCGATGTAGTCCAAGAGATTAATCAGCATTTCCCCAACCAGGTCTTTAATACACTCATACCCAGGTCGGTGCGACTTGCTGAAGCGCCGTCTTATGGGCAACCGATCTCGATTTATGCCCCTGGATCGACAGGTGCCATCGCTTATTCCAACCTGGCGCGTGAGATCCTGGTGGGTGATGGTGTGCTGCAACCCGAACCCTTTGAGACTTTAGTGAGAACAGAATGACAAAGAAGACCGGCTTAGGCAGAGGGCTTGATGCCCTTATCCCCGCAGGGGATTTTGCACCTGAAAGCGAAACTCCCCTTCCCAGCCGCGGCTTTGAAATGTTGCCGATACGCAGCATTAGCCGCAACCCACGCCAGCCTCGCTCTCAGATGGATCAGGAAGAGCTGACTGAGCTTTCAGCATCCATCAAGGAAAACGGCATTCTCCAACCATTGATCGTGACCCCCTCCGGAGAACCTGGTCGATACACCTTGATCGCTGGTGAGCGCCGTCTACTCGCTGCAGGCATGGCTGGCCTAGACAGTGTGCCGGCAATTATCCGGGAAGCCTCAGAGCAAGAACGGCTCGAGCTGGCATTGATCGAGAACGTCCAACGCGCTGATCTCACTCCCCTGGAGGCCGCTGAAGCCTACCGCCAGCTAGCTGACGATTTCAGCCTGTCTCATGAACAGATCGCCCAACAGCTGGGAAAAAGCCGGGTGGCAATCACCAATACGTTACGCCTGCTCAAACTTCCGGATGATGTACGCCAGGCACTCGCTGATGGTGTGATCAGCGAAGGGCATGCCCGCGTCCTGCTCAGCTTGCCGAGTGAAGCAGCCCAATCGGCAGTGCTGCAGGCAATCATCAAACACGAGCTGAATGTGCGCAAAACAGAAGACCTGATCCGAAAGTACCTGGGTCAACGTCCTTCTACGCCGACAAAGCCTGTCCCAAAGCCAGACGTAACTTTCCTCGAGGAGCGCCTGCGAGAACGCCTTGGAACGCGTGTCAGCCTTCATCCGCGAAAAAAGGGTGGAACCATGGTGATCCATTATTATTCTGAAGAAGAATTGGATGCCCTGGTCATCCGCATCCTGGGCAAGAGCAGTTGAGCTGTTTCAATGCTCGTTATCTACAACGCGCATCTCTATACTCATGAGCTTTATCAACCTGTGGCGACTGCCATTGCAATCGATCATGGCAGGATCCTGGCTGTCGGCAACGACGACCAGATTTTGGCCTCATTCTCCACCGCGAACATAATTAATGCTGACGGGCGCACCGTCATGCCGGGGCTGATTGACGCGCATATCCACCTGGAAGATTTCGCCTTGGGCTTACGAAAAATTGACTGTGAGACGGACAGCCTGGATGAATGCCTGCAACGCGTGGCCTTGCGTGTGATCACCACCCCGCCTGGTGAGTGGGTTTTAGGCCATGGCTGGAATCAGAATAATTGGGATGAAGGTTATGGAACCGCCTCCATGCTGGATGAGATTGCCCCCAACAATCCGGTCTACCTGACCCATAAATCGCTGCATTGTGCCTGGGCCAATTCTACCGCCCTGCATTTGGCAGGAATCACACCCGACACATCCGATCCTGTAGGCGGAAGAATTAGCCGGTTACCAGACCGGCAACCCGATGGGATCCTGTTCGAATCAGCAATGGGAGTACTCGAACAAGCCTTGCCGGAACCCAATCTGGAACAGGTGACAGAAGCGCTTCGCGCAGCCATCCCCCTATTGTGGAAGATGGGCCTTACCAGTGTACATGACTTCGACGGTATGCGCTGTTACTCAGCTTTGCAGGTGCTACACCAGCGCCATGAGCTGAATTTTCGGGTCCATAAAGCAATCCACCTGGAGGACTTACCTGGCACGGTTGCTGCAGGATTACACTCCGGATCTGGTGACGATTTCCTTCAGCTCGGTCCTTTGAAAATGTTCTCAGATGGAGCCTTAGGCCCACATACAGCAGCCATGCTGGCGCCCTATGAGGACGAACCTGGTTCCGGGGGAATGCTGATGCTGGATGCTGCAGCTGTTTTTGAACACGGCCGTATAGCAGTGGAAAATGGGATCCATTTAGCTATCCACGCCATCGGAGATCGTGCCAATCGGGAGGTGCTCAATGGACTTGCCAAGCTCCGTGACCTTGAGGCTTCCCGAAATGCTTACGGGCAAAGTCGGTTACGCCACCGAATTGAGCACGTGCAGGTAGTTCATCCGGATGAGCTCTCAAGATTCAACGGGTTGGAAGTCATCGCATCCATGCAACCAATTCATGCCACCTCCGATATGCACATGGCTGATCTATGTTGGGGAAAACGATCGGCATATGCCTATGCCTGGCGAAGCCTGGCTGCTAACCAGGCGAAGCTGATCTTCGGCTCAGATGCACCGGTTGAAACGCCTAACCCATTCCTGGGCTTGTATGCAGCAGTCACGCGCCGCCGGGCAGATGGAACTCCATCGCCCGAAGGCTGGTACCCTGACCAGCGCCTAAGCATCACCGAAGCATTACAGGCTTACACCACGGGTCCGGCATACGCTGCCGGTATGGAAGACCGTCTCGGCAAGTTATTGCCCGGATACTTGGCCGATCTTATCATCATCAATGACAATCCCTATACCTGCTCGCCCGAAGAGTTTCTACTGATGCATCCTTCGGCAGTTATGGTCAGCGGTGAATGGGTCTTCTCTGAACTCGATTAAATAACAAAACGCCGAGATAGATTCATCCCGGCGTTTAATCAAGTTAGTGGTGATTCAAGGTGCCATGCCGATCGTAACAGGTTCGGAGCGGACCAGGTCAGCGTAGACTACCAGGCGTTTCAGATAGGTACGGCTTTCGTCATCCCATTCCACGCATGTGATCAGTGAGATTTGCGCATTATCCGTGGGCAAAACAACCGACAGATCCCCATCATCGGTCACTTTGCTCTCCCGTACCTGGTAGGTATAGATATTATTCTCTGTGTAAAGCAGAACCAGCTCACCCCCTGGCAGCTCGTCCAGATGGCGGAAAGGACCGTCCCCCATCCCTGCGACAGTCACATGGCCGGCAAAGCCTGTATTGCTCCCCAATCCAGGCCAGGAGGTATTGCCCATCCAGGCGACTTCCTGCTTCAAGCCTGAGATCAACCAGGTCACCCCGTCAAACGGCACGTACTTAACCACTGTATCCAGCATCAGTGCTGGGATAACGATACGGGTCACAGAACTTGTATCCGGACCGACCTCACCCGGCTGAGGGGTCACTGTGATGACCGGGGTTGGAATGGGATAATCGGGTAAGGTTTCCAGCTGATCATACGTATCCGGAGTTGAAAATGCTGAGGCGGGTTTATGAACCAGGGTTGTCGCAGAAGGTTCCTGCACAGCGAGGTTGCCATTCGTCGGAGTAGATTGGTAGACTACAACCTGCTCTTCTGTAGTGAAGATACCGAAGCTGATCGCTCCGAGGATAAAACCCAAAACAATTAAAGAAGCGCTTCCAATAATCAATCCAAGCTTATATTTCGACTCGCGTAGCTTGGTCCAAATTACTACTGTGAGTAATAGGATCGCGCCGAGGATAATCAGGATGAAACCTGGGATCATCCCAGAATTTTGTAGTTTACTTTCACGCCAGTTCAATGGTAGTTCACCTGTTCCGGGTAGAGTCTGGTAAATCACCTGATAGCTGACACTGGCGGTTTTCGAGAAGACCTCATTGTAAGTTAGAGCTACGATATTGGTGATAGTTTCGGTGCGGGTGAGAGTCGAGTTAACCCTGACGGTTGCCACGATAGTGACGAGCCCACCTGGTCTTATGTCTCCGATTGAGACAATGAATGAATGAGTCTGTTTGTTTACCGAACCCTGGGTCGTTGTGACGGTCAGGACATCCAGGTAAGTAGGATATGAATTCACAACGATGTTATTCTGGGTAGGACCTGTTCCTGTATTTCCAACCTTAATCGTGAAAACAAAATTTTCTCCAATTCTCGCTGAAGTGGGAGAAACTGTCACAGCCAAGGCTGGTACTGGGGTTAATGTGCCGGTAAAGGTAGGTGAGGGAGTCAGGGTATTGGTTGGTGAGGGCCCTGCAGTATTGGTTTTTGTGGCAGTCGGCTGCGTTCCGGTGAGCGTTGCCGATGGACTGGGTGTAATTGTATCGGCGGGTCCTATTTTTACATTATTTAAAACAATAGGTAGATATGGGTCGTAGGGTTTCGGATCTATTACCTTGGCAGATGACGCCAGTTTGGGGATAAGCAAGGACCCACTCAACAACCCGAGGACCAGGATGGAAATCAACATCCTGGTGATAGTTTTTGAAGAAATCCGCCACCCCGACCGTAAGTTTTTCATCTATCCTGTCTATTAATGCTGATTTTAAAACACGCTTCTTGAATATTATAACATCTCAGATAAGTAGCACATTAATATTATGTGTAACTAACCACGGGCGTCTGCATCTAACGATTGTAATAAAAATTCCTCAGAACCAAAGTTAAGGAGAATTATGCAGTCAAGAATACTAAATGATGAGATCAGTGCGCAGATTCAACAGATATTTTCCACTGAATTGGATAAGCCTGTCGAATTAATTTACTATACTCGAAAAAATGAATGCGAGACTTGTAATGAAGCTGGTCAATTATTGGAAGAACTGGTTTCATTATCAGATAAACTTACCTTGCGTGAATATGATTTGGACGAACATTCACAAATCGCGCAACAGTACAATATTCACCATGCCCCTGCCCTGGTGCTGACTGCACGTGATCAAGATGAGCTGGTAGATTATGGCATCCGCTTTTACGGGATCCCTGCAGGCTACGAATTTAGCTCGTTGATCCACTCAATCCAAATCGTCTCCAAACGCGATTCAGGTCTGAAAGCATCTGTACGCAACGAGCTGAAAGAGCTGAAGAAGCCCATTCAACTGAAAGTATTCGTAACACCTACCTGACCTTATTGCCCGCAAGCCGTGGTGCTTGCTCATCAAATGGCCATGGAAAATCCTTTCATCCAGGCTGAGATGGTTGAAGCCAATGAGTTTTATGAGCTTGCCATGCAGTATAATGTCAGCGGTGTACCCCAGACGAATATCAACGATGGTGCCGGGGTGGTAGTTGGTGCAGTCCCTGAAGATGACCTGCTGCAAGAAATCAAACGAGCGATGAATTAAGCACCATATTTAAAAACATGTCCTTGTTGCAAAGCCAGAAGAAGACAAATCTGGGGATGATCATCCCGCTTTCGTTGATCGGTGTGGGATTGATCATCCTGGGCATTGTGACTACCTGGTATATCCTGTCTCAAAACCCTGACGATGAGTACTCGGTGGTGCCGTCCGCAGTGAATTTCCCTGCGCCTGAGTTGGTTTTCAACGACCTGTCCGGAAACAAGGTGAATTTAGCAGATTATCGTCAGCAGATCGTCATGATCAATAATTGGGCCACCTGGTGTCCACCGTGCAAAGCAGAAATGCCCACCCTGTCGAAATACTTCAAAGCCCATAACCAGCAAGGCTTTATGTTGTTCGGGATCAATGCTGGCGATCCAAAAAACGATGTAACGAAATTTACCAACGAATTCCAGCTTAAATTTCCGATCCTGCTGGACCCTAACACGAGAGCGCTGATGCTCTTCAAGAATGACAGCCTCCCCAGCTCATATGTCATCGATCATGCTGGCAATGTAGTCCTGGCCTGGACAGGGCCAATCAACCTGGAGATGTTGGAAAGGTACGTTACCCCACTATTGGAGCAGTGACCATGGACGCTAAAGTGATCTGGAAGCATGATCTATCCTTCACCGGCACGATGGACACCGGCCTTACGATTCCTTTGGAAGGCGACGTCGCTGAAGGGCCAAACTCGGGGGGCTTCAAGCCAATGGAATTGATTGCCATTGGCCTGGCTGGGTGTACTGCTATGGATGTTATTTCAATCCTCCAGAAGAAACGCCAGGATGTGACCAACTTCGAAGTTCGGGTATATGCTGATCGAGCCTCCGATTTTCCGAAAGTATTCACCAATATCATGATCGATTATTTAATCACCGGCCGGAATGTCGAGCCGGCTGCCGTCGAGCGCTCGATTGAGCTGTCTACGACCAAATACTGCCCGGCACAGGCCATGCTGAGTAAATCCTGCAAAATTGACCACCGATATTCAATTAAAGATGCATGATGATGCATCGGCTTGATTAACACAGGCATAGAATTATTGGTTGGAATAATTTTTGGCACATTCATATATCCAGCCATATGATATAGTATAAATACGGCATGATCGCTGAGCATTCAAATAAGGGGTTGACAGGTACATTTTCAATATAATCAATTGATAGATTGTCGTGATAAGGGGTGGGTTTTATTCATATTCGCCTTCTAGAACTTTTCCGACCCTGAAATCTATGAGCTGATGGTCTCATTCAAACAAACCCTGCGGATGCCAGAATACTTAATAAATTCTATTCTTTGATACAAAACTCACAAATTTATTAGCAAAATGCATTGCGGATAATTTGCATAAAAAGGGTATACATGCTATAATCAGGCCAGTAAATTCCCCCCTTTACCAGTAATCAGTCCTAGATGATTTCACGGCTTCCCGCCTATTTTATTGTTGTTAATGCTAATTTTGGCGGGAAAATAAAGATAATATTGAGAATGCTCAATTAAATTCCTATATCAGAGAAGAAAAACGATGAAAGTTATTGAATTACAATCAACAGCCCTTGACCGACTACGCCAGATGGCCAGAGATTTAAATATCCAGAATGCGAATCGCCTGAAAAAAGATGACCTCATTTTAAAAATTCAACAGGCGGAGGCTGAACGTGATGGCCTCGAACTGCGAGGTGGCATTCTTGAAATTATGAGCGATGGGATGGGTTTCCTGCGCTCAGGTCATTACCAGCCGGGTGCATTTGACGTGTATGTCTCCCAATCACAGATCAGGCGGTATAGCCTACGCGATGGAGACCTGATTATTGGACATGTTAGGCCTCCCCGCGAATCAGAAAAACACTATGGGCTGCTTAAGGTCGAGACGGTCAATGGGATTGACCCTGAGGAGATCCGTAACCGCCCGGCGTTTGAAAGCTTAACCCCCATTTTCCCTGATAAGCGATTCAATCTGGAGACTGACCGGCACACCCTGGCAACACGCCTGATCAATATGGTGACCCCGATCGGTCGTGGTCAGCGAGGTTTAATCGTATCTCCTCCCAAGGCCGGCAAGACTACCATCTTGAAACAGCTAGCCAATGCGATATCCACCAACCACCCGGATGTTTACCTGATGGTTGCCCTGATTGGTGAGCGCCCGGAGGAAGTGACCGATATGGACCGCTCGGTCGATGCTGAAGTGATTTCCTCAACCTTCGATGAGCCAGTCACTTCCCATGTGCGCGTGGCAGAGATGGCCTTGGAACGGGCCAAACGTATCGTGGAAACCGGCCGGGATGTGGTCATCCTGATGGACTCGATTACCCGTCTGGCACGCGCTTATAATCTGGTCGTTACCCCATCTGGGCGAACACTTTCAGGCGGTATAGATCCGTCTGCTCTATACCCGCCCAAGCGTTTCTTCGGCGCAGCCCGTAATATCGAAGAAGGTGGCTCGCTGACCATTATCGCTACCTGCCTGGTAGATACCGGTTCCCGTATGGATGACGTGGTTTATGAAGAGTTTAAGGGTACCGGCAACATGGAACTCCTGCTGTCTCGACGCCTGCAGGAACGGCGGGTCTTCCCTGCAATAGATATCGAGCGGTCATCCACCCGTCGTGAAGAGCTGCTACTCGGCCCGGACCTGACCCCCAGGGTGTGGTTGATGCGACGCATGTACGACCAGATGATCGCCTCACCACCATTCGGTGCAGGGATGGACCCTGCAACAGCAACGGAGGCTATCCTACAGCGCCTCTCGAAGACCGACGACAATTTAGCATTTCTCGAAACCCTCAACGAAGACCAGGATTAATCATTTTTATTGGTATAATCTGCGCCTTGTTATAATGCAGTTATAATAATCGCGCCTTGAATTGGTATGGGTTATGGATAAAAATAAGAATGACGAGATTGGCTCGGAGGAGCACGAACAACAGCGTGGGGCTGGAAAATCTACTCGCGAGCCAAATGGCCTGGTTTTAGTCGGCTTCTGGATGTTAGCGTTCAGCCTTGTGCTATTGGCAGCATATGTTGGCTGGCGTGCAACGAACACGAAGGCAGCCGCATCGGAGCCTACTTCGACGATTACATTTCAAACTGAACAGCCTGAATTTACCCCAAACCCGGTGGAGGCCAATCTACCTGCCTATTTTAAAGAGATAACACGCGAAGCAATCGTTCGCCGGACCACTCTTCACACCAATCTCCCCACACGATCACGCACCGATATAATCGAATATTCAGTAACTACCGGAGATTCTGTGTTTGGGATCGCAAAAAGCTTCAATCTTAAACCGGAAACCATCCTGTGGGCAAACTATGACCAGCTCAATGACTCACCGGATATGTTGGACCCTGGAATGCAGCTGAACGTACCGCCTGTGGATGGTGTTTATTATCAGTGGCAGGAAGGTGATACGCTTGATTCGGTAGCTGCTAAATTCGAAGCAGATGTAGAAGAAATCCTCTACTGGGAAGGCAATAATTTTGACCTGACCAACCCGGAGGTACAGCCTGATCAATGGATCATGATCCCGAACGGGCATCGTGAATTCCGCCAGTGGGTGGTACCAACGATTGCCAGGGCTAACTCCGGCGTATCTAAATCAGTGCTTGGACCAGGTGCCTGTGAAGGTAATTATGATGGGGCTTATGGCTCAGGAGCGTTTGCCTGGCCAAGTGGCAACCATGTCCTCTCAGGGAATGATTACTGGTCGGGTCACCTTGGAATTGATATTGCCGGTGCCATGGGAGATGGTGTATTTGCTTCCGACGCGGGGGTGGTCGTCTTTGCTGGTTGGGCTAACGGTGGCTACGGGAACATGATCATGATCGACCATGGGAATGGTTACCAGTCACTTTATGCCCATCTTAATTCGGTGAGTGCCCGTTGTGGTCAGAGCGTGGGTACCGGTTCATATATTGGTGCATTGGGAAGCACCGGCAACTCCACTGGAGCTCACCTCCACTTCGAAGTGCGCTACCTGGGAGGCTTCATCAATCCCTGGTATGTATTGCCTGCACCGTAAATCGAACAAATAAAAGAGTCAAAAATTAACCGATGGATTGAGATGAAAAGGGAGACCTATGCCTGATCATGACATGGATTTCAAGACCGAAGTACTTGCCGAAACGGATAACCTGCACTACCAGGTGTGGAAGGCTGATGAGCCAGATGGCGAAACAACCTATCACCTGGAGCTAAATAACGTGACCGTGCATTTCTTTACCGAAGAATGGGAAGAATTCTTAAAACTAGTCAGGATGATGGGGAAAAAATAAAGCTCAGTAGAGATCGCAGTATCGAAAAGCTTAAGGGGAGGTAATTACCTGGGTTACATAGGGTATCACTGACTGGCAGGGCACCGTCAGGTGACTTGACACATGCTCCCAATCCATGGGGGAACGGGAGGCCCAGTTTGTATACATGGCATAAGACAGACACCCCGGGCCTACGTGATAATCAGCAATGGTAAATTTCCAAAGTTCTTCATAACTGGAGACCTCACCACCCAGCATGCCGGTAGCATTATAAACAATCTGAGCTACCGCCTCACAATCAGCCAGCATGGTATTAGCCACCAGGTTGATGCTCGTATCGGTTTTGGTCAGGTCGATACCAAATTCGCAGGTCTCACAATTCGCATCCGCGCTAATGGCAAGTGCTCCACGCAGGATGGCCTGGTTTTCCACGCTCAATTTTAAATAGCCAGCAGAGCACACATCCTGGGTGAGCACGAGTGGACAGAACTGGTTATAAAATGAAGGATTCCACAGCAGGAGCGTATCTGCACCATTATCGGTGATTTGTCCTAATCCAAACTCCTGTGGTTCCCTGAACTCGCCTGGCCAGAATTGGCTCTCCTGGGCAAATAGGTTTTTAAGTAACTGGGCAGGTACCTTTACTTCGTTAGCGACCTGCATGATCTGCTCATCGAACTGGTTTTGCCAGAGGATGACTTCTGGTAAAGCCACATCCAATCCACAGTTATCTGCATAGCCGTTTTCTAATAACCCACCGGTTGGGCAGGAGGATGCGTCTACAGCACCCTCGGCAATTAAACGACCGGCCAGGTAAGAATAGGGCTCTTCGGTTTCAAGAAAAGCCACATCTTCTGGCGTGGACAGCCACTGAGGCACACCACCTACAGGTGGGAAAGCCTGCCATACTTGCGAGCAGGTTGCCAGGTCATTGCCTTGCCATTGGTTGGAGATGACGTCGATATACCAGCCACCACTGGTGGGTGTGGCACTCACCCCACTGTCAATCACGCGCACCATGGCACTAAAGACCTGCGTTGAATCTCCAAAGCTTGAATCGGCCCAAAACTCGACGACTGAGCCAGCCAAGACGGTTGGCTGCATGAGGACATCGCAGACACTGCCCTGGCAGGTAGCTTCCTCGCCAGCTAGCATCACATGAATGGCAGTGATCTGTTCATTTGGCAATGGTTCCATACCTTCGAAATGAAGGCTTGGGATGTTGGGACATAGATTCTCAGGGGGGACCGGGGAACAGCCACTTAAGCTCACGTATACTTCCGCAGGAGGCAGGTCGACTTCAATTGATTTTTCAGCTGGAGCGTTCCCCACGTAAAAAAGGTATAACCCGGTACAACCTGCGGGAGGTTGCTGACCGTCACTGGAAACCACACATGGCTGGGTTTTCAGCCATTGGTTGTATATGATCGCCCCACAATCAGTCAAGACGTCCTGCCCGGTCGGCCAACCTTCATGGTCAATGTACACCTGGCAGACAAGTTTGCTATCTGTCCATTGGAGTAGCCACCATTCATAGCGTGTGTAGGTCATAACAATGGTGGCCTTACGACCCGTTTCTGTTGCTGGATTATCGGCGGCTTGAACTGTACCTGTCTGAGCCACACCAGCTAAAAGAAACAGGAATACGATATACACCCGGAAAAGTCGCATCAGCTTTTCCACCCAAATATACATTATCATGGTTGGAGAGCCTTGTCAATATTCCTTGCGACAACGATAAGTGCATGATAAACTGAGGAACAGATGGTCAAATCTGACCTTGAATAGCTTTGTTTTGGAAGCCAGATTGACTTCTGGAGCGGATTATCAATCAGCGTACCTGTCCGAATGACCTTTTTGGTTGAAATCAGGTGCGAAACATGCAGCACTAGAGAATAATTGCCATGCCTCCTATCATTTATTTACTTGATGGACACGCCCTGGCTTACCGGGCCTATTATGCCCTGACCAGGGGCTCATCCACAGCCTTCACCACCCACGCAGGCGAACCTACGGCGGGTGTCTTTGGATTCACATCCATCCTCCTGCGTCTGTTGGAGCAAGATCACCCCGACTATTTAGCAGTGACTTTCGATACTGGAAAGACTTTCCGGGATAACCTCTTCCCTGAATATAAGGCTACACGAGCGAAAATGCCTGACGACCTGCGCCCTCAGATGGAACGGATTCGCCAGATTGTCGATGCTTTTAATATCCCCCGTTTGGAAAGGGAAGGTTACGAAGCAGATGATATCCTGGGAAGCCTCTCAAGGCGATTATCTACGGAAGGTTACGGTGTAAAGATCATCACCGGTGACCGCGACCTGCTCCAGCTGGTGGACGACCGCATCCTGGTGAACCTGCCTGGCAAAACTCTATCAGAAGCGAAGGATTATTTCGCCAAAGATGTCTTTGATATGCTCGGTGTGCAGCCGGAACAGGTAGTGGATTATAAAGCCCTGGTAGGGGATAAATCGGATAATATCCCTGGCGTGGCTGGCATCGGTGAAAAAACTGCAGCTTCGTTATTGGCCAGTTATTCAACCCTGGATGGGATTTATCAGCATCTTGAAGAAATCTCGGAAAGCACGCGCAAGAAACTCACAGCCAATAAAGACAATGCTTACCTGAGCCAGAAACTTGCCACGATCGTAACAGATCTAGAGGTCAGGCTCGACCTGGATATGGCACGAACAGAGAAATTTGACCCGGCCCGGGTTGAGGCCTTGTTTCGAGACCTGGAATTTCGCTCGCTGATGGGCCGCCTGACGGCACTATACCCCGCGTTTGGTAAGACCAGTGGGCAGAAGCAGGAACAGCTATCGTTATTTACAACCGCTGCACCCGAGACCAAGCCGGCGATCACTCAGGATGGCCAGATCACGGTGCACGTGGTCAACGATCAACGCACCCTCCAGGAGCTGGTCAAAAGATTGGAAAGTGCCAGTGTCATCTCATTCGACACTGAAACGACCTCGACCAACCAGATGCAGGCTGACCTGGTGGGGATCTCCCTGGCTGTGGATGGCGACGAAGGCTGGTATATCCCAGTGGGTCACCGCCCAGAATTGGGCACCCAGCTTCCCCTGCAGGTGGTGATGCGTGCCTTGCGTGGACCGATGACCGACCCACACATCCCCAAGGTCGGGCACAACTTAAATTACGATTTCGTCATGTTCGCCAGGAACGGTATCCGGTCTGGGCCACTTACCTTCGACAGTATGATCGCCGAGTGGATCACGAACCCCACTTCGCACAATCTGGGGCTGAAAAACCTGGCCTGGGTTCGGCTGGATTTTCGCATGACCGAAATTACCGAATTGATCGGCACGGGCCGGAAGCAGATCACCATGGACCAGGTTCCTATAGAAAAGGCCGCTCCGTATGCAGCCATGGATGCCATCGCAGTGCTACGCCTGATGCCAGGATTACAGGCTGAGCTAAAAGCCAATGCAGCGATGAAATTGTTTGAAGAGATCGAGCTGCCTCTCGTTCCAGTAATCGCTGATATGGAGATGGCAGGGATTGCCCTGGATATCAATTTTCTGAGAAAGATGTCTGGGGAGCTACAGACTCGTATGAGCGAGCTGGAAAATAAGGTGTATGAATACGTGGGAGAGCGTTTCAATATCAACTCCACCCAACAGTTGTCGAATGCGCTGTTTACTCGCCTCAAGCTGATACCACCTGATCGAACCCGGCGCACAGAAGCTGGCAATTTCTCCACTTCAGCCGAAGTGTTGGAATCGTTACAGGGTAAGCATCCGGTGGTCGACCTGTTGCTTGAATACCGTGAGATATCCAAACTGAAATCCACCTACCTGGATGCATTGCCTGAAGAAGTAAATCCGGCAACTGGCCGTGTTCACACTTCCTACAACCAGACCGGTAGCGTTACCGGTCGCATTGCATCATCTGATCCGAATTTGCAAAACATCCCCATCCGCACTGAGCTCGGCCGGCAGGTGCGCCAGGCTTTTATCGCCGCTCAAGGGAATACGCTACTTTCGGTGGATTATTCGCAGGTTGAGCTACGGATTGCCGCCCATATGTCGAACGATGAAGCCATGCTAGCTGCCTTCAGAGCTGACCAGGATATCCACACCGCCACCGCCGCGGCAATTTTAGGAAAAACCCTGAATCAGGTAACAAAAACCGAGCGCCGCAATGCGAAGGCCATAAATTTTGGACTGTTATATGGTATGAGCCCGTTTGGTCTGACCCGAGCGAGTGACCTAACCCTGGCAGAGGCTGAGGATTTTGTTGAAGCTTACTTCAAGCAGTTCCCGGGGATAAAGAGCTACCTGGACAACATGCGCCGTCAGGCTGCAAAACTAGGTTATGTAGAGACCCTGCTTGGTCGACGGCGTTACTTCCCTGGTTTAAAATCAGGAGGTAATCTGGCCACCCGTGCGCGGGAAGAGCGTGAAGCAATCAACGCCCCGATCCAGGGAACAGCCGCGGATATTATGAAAATTGCCATGATCAAAGTGGCAACTGCGCTTAAAGAGAGTGATACGCAAGCCCATATGCTGCTACAGGTCCATGATGAGCTTGTGCTGGAGTGCCCACAAAAAGAATTAAAAAATGCTGCCAGGATTGTACGCAGGATGATGGAAAATGCCTATAATTTAGTCATTCCCCTGAAAACCGAAGCACGTTATGGTCATGATTGGGGTAACTTAACAGTGCTAGAAGAATAGGATTTTGATATGAGTGGTGATCAACAAGTCTATCAGGATGCAATGAATAAGGGCCATTCCGCGGCCTGGGATCAGGAGTGGGAAAAGGCTTCATCCTACTATCGTATCGCCGTGGACGAGTTGCCTGAAAATTTCAATGCCCTTTCCAGTCTGGCTCTGGCATTATTTGAGAATCAAAAATTCGCTGAATCGAAGGAATTTTACTTGCGGGCAGCCAGAGTATCACCGAACGATCCACTCCCGGTGCAAAAAGTAGCTGAGATTGAGGAACGCCTGGGGGACCTGGACAAAGCCATCCGAGCCTATCTGGAAGTTGCTGAGCTTTATGCACGGAACAAGGATATTGAGAAAGCTGTTCAAAGCTGGTTACGGGTAGTGGCTTTAAATCCCGAAATCATGGCAGCACATACGCGCCTGGCAATGGTCTATGAGCGTACGGGGCGCAATTCCGACGCCATGGTGGAGTATATCGCTATCGCCAGCATCCTGCAGAGCCAGGGAAACATCCCCAGGGCTGTTCAGACCATGCAGCATGCTTTGGAAGTCGTCCCTGGCAGCAAGGAAGCCAGCCTAACGCTTGCTTTATTACAAAGTGGGAAACCCCTTCCCCGTCCCAACCGGCCGCGCGGCGGGACAGGTCCTTTGAGAATGTCACAAGTCGTGCAAGCTGGTGCTTCAAGAAGTGAGGATAAAAATCGCACACGGCTTGATCCAATCCAGGAAGCCAAGCAAAAGGCCATGACCATCCTGGCCCAATTATTATTCGAGCAAGAGGAGGCTCAGGAAACACAAGCCAGGAAGGGACTGGCTACGATCGTCAAAGGTAAAGGGGCTGACGATTTAATGGAGTATGACCAGTCTAAGGTCATCTTGCACCTTAGCCAGGCAATTGACTTACAATCGCATGCCCAGGATAAGGAGGCAGCCCTGGAGCTTGAGAAAGCTATGGAAGCGGGTCTCCAGAGCTCAGCTGCTTATTACGTACTAGGCTTCACCCAATCTAAAAGTGATCAGCTCGAAAGCGCAGTAAATAATATCCGAAAAGCGGTTCAAAACGAGCTTTTCGATCTGGGGGCCAGGCTGTTATTAGCCCTTACGCTTTACAAGATGGATAAGATCAAAGAAGCTTCAATAGAATATCTGGAAGCGTTACGCATTGCCGATACGGAAAGTGTCCCAGCTGACCAGTCGGAAGAGTTATCGCAGCTCTATGAACCGTTAATCGAATCGTTTTCCAGCCAGGCAGATGTCAAACTGCAGAAACGGATATGCGAGAATATCAGCAAGATGCTGATCCGCCCTGACTGGAAGGCACAAACGCAAGCCGCACGCCAGCAGCTGCCCGCCCAGCCTTCGGGCTCTGCACCGATCCCACTGGCAGAAATGCTCACGGAGGCGACTAGCGGACAACTCGTAGAGTCGTTGGCTAAAATCAACCAGCTTGCCCAGGCAAATAAACTCTTATCGGCCATGGAGGAAGCATACTATGCCTTGAGGTTTGCCCCTAACTACCTTCCACTGCATATATGTATTGGTGACCTTCTTCTCCAGGAAAATCGAGTGCCAGAAGCAGTTTTGAAATATTCAATTGTGGCGAAAGATTATAATGCCAGAGGGGATACCACCCGGGCTATCAACCTGCTTCAACGCGTATGCGAGATCAATCCGGTAGATATGGATGCACGCACGACCCTGATCGATCTGCTAGCCACGAATGGTAGATCTCAGGAAACCGTCCAGGAATACATAAAACTTGCGGAAGCCTACTACAGCCTGGCTGACCTTACCACTGCCCGCAAGACATATGCCAGTGGTTTCCGTTTTGCACAACAATCCAGGGTGGATCGCGATATTAAGGTGAAACTGCTTCACCGCATGGCAGACATTGATATGCAAAGTTTCGATTGGCGCAATGCCATTCATGTATTTGAGCAGATACGTACACTGGAACCCGATGATGCAAAAGCGCGCGACATGTTATTTGAGCTAAACATTCGCCTGGGCCAAAATGATCAAGCCATATCTGAATTAGATAATTACTTGAACCATCTTATCAGTGTTCACCGGACTACCGAAGCCTTGGATTATCTCAACGCCAAGATCACGGAAAACCCCACTCAGCCTACCCTATATCGACGCCTCGCCGAACTTTATCGCTTACTGGGCCGCAAAGAAGATGCGATCAGTCAGATGGAAATCTCGAAAGATATGTACTTGCAGGCAGGTAACCGCAAGGCTGCCATTGAAACGTTGATGACTGTCCTGGCTCTCGAACCTGCCAATGCCAGTTATTACCAACACATGCTGGTTGAGCTGGAAGAAAAAGAAAAACAAGAGAAGTAAACCAGCTAGAAAAACAGCACATATTCGGCCCCTCATGGAATTCAGGCAGGCGCTTCATTTGAAATTAAGCTTAATGCCTAAATACTTATTAGGCGCTACAGCGCTTACAAACAGCATACATGCTGGCCTGCTGATCGAACCAAGGTGCAACTGACTTCAATAGACGGTACTTCTGTCTGCCAGGCATGATCTGCTGTGATTAATCCCCCTAAACCCATCCTGCAATCAATAAGCCCACACCAATAATGAATAGCACCGATAGGATTAATCCAATCACGATGGCAAGGGTCACACACGATCCAACCACGTTCCGAGCTGTGTCTGTCATGAGCTACCTCCCGGTGAATTGTAAACCACCTGACTGAGAGCGGCAATGAAATTCAAGGATAATATGCGTTAAAATACAACGGTGAATGAGATAGCTTTGATTCAAGCAGCCAGGGGAGGTGACCTTGACGCTTTTAACCGCCTGGTTTTAGCTTACCAGGATTTAATCTATAATCAGGCTTATCGGATGATCGGGGAGGAAGAAACAGCCGATGATGCCACCCAAAATACATTCATATCAGCATATAAGCATCTGAATTCCTTCCGCGGTGGCTCCTTTAAAGCCTGGCTCCTAAGGATTGTGACGAACACCTGCTATGACGAGCTACGGCGACGAAAGCGCCGCCCAACAGTGCCACTCGAACCCCTGGATGACACGGGCGAGGAGGTCGAATCACCCCGCTGGATGGAGGACCCAGCAGATCATCCCGAAGAGCAGGTACAGCGCCTCGAGTTGCAAAAGGCGATACAACACTGCCTGGATAAGCTGCCGGATGATTTCCGCGGGGCAGTAATCATGGTGGACATTCAGGGATTGGATTATTCAGAAGCTGCGCTTTCGATGGGTAAACCGATCGGGACGATCAAAAGTCGACTGGCACGCGCCAGGCTACGCTTGCGGGATTGTTTGAATAGTTTCGCGGAACTTTTACCGTCTGAATTTCGTCTCGAATAAGGGTGAAAGATGAAGAACCAGATGACTACGCGTGATATCGAGCTGCTTTCAGCTTACCTGGATAACCAGCTGAGCAGCAAGGATCGCGCTCACCTTGAAGCACGCCTGACCGCGGAGCCTGAGCTCAGAAAGGAGCTCCAGGCTCTCGACCAGACGCGCCAGTTATTACGCCAGCTTCCCCGCCATCGCGCCCCACGGAATTACTACTTGAAGCCTGATATGGTGACCAGGCCAGCACAAGCGTTGAAGCTGGCACCAATATTTGGCGTTGTTTCAGCGGTCGCTAGCGTACTACTGGCTCTGGTGATGATCGGTTCCCGGCTGGCCACCCCCACTTCTCAGGTGGCATTAGCCCCAGCCCAGGCCCTTCCCAGTGAAGCGATAACTGTCCAACAGGAAGTTGCTCGCAGTGCACCTGCGGAAGAATCACCCACCGAGGCCCCGCCTGTAGTTGCCATGGGTGCTCCAATCCTGGCCACATCTACACCGTTTGCGCCACCCGAAGGAACAGAGCTGCCTGGAGCTCCCACGCCTACTACGATCTACTTGTTTGCCTTCCCACCTACCTCGACCCCGGAAGCTGGCATGTCCATCGCAGGGCTCCCAAGTGAAATTCCCACCCTCAGCTGTGAAGAGTATTACGACACAGGACCTTTGCCTGATCTACCGGCACTATTTTATTGCCCCACCCCCACCACCAGCTTTTCTGAATTGTTCGAAAGCATGCCGGCCCAGGATGCGCTAACTCCAACACTCACCACCACTCCTGAGCATACTGCGACTCCTTATCCCACGGGCACATCGACACCCACAGAAACACCCATACCTACCGACACGCCATCACCGTCTGCCACTCCAACCCCTTTCTATACTTCTACCTCACTACCAGCATTAAAGTCAATCCCACCAGCCGCGGCAGATAATACTGGGGTGAGCTCACCGGCAGCACCGCTGCTTGGCGTGGCCAATCCAACAACAAGTGCAGCAACTGAAGCTCCAGCTTCGTCAGCAGGTGGCTCAATTCTCAGCTATGTCATGCTTAGTGCAGAAATCAGCCTGGCAGTTATCATAGTCGTTGCAGGTATTCTGGCTATTATCCTGCGTTTCCGGGCACGGGATGGCTGATAATTCAATACAGTTCTGCCAGCGTTGCGGCACTCCACTCATCACGAAACATCATTCCGGAAAACTGAGGCCCATTTGCCCGGCTTGTGGCTGGGTATATTTTCCCGACCCAAAGGTGGCCGTGGTGGTCTTAATAAAGGAAAATGACCAGGTTTTGCTTGTTCAGCGTCGCTATGACCCGCAAAAAGGACATTGGACCCTGCCAAGCGGATTTGTGGATGCCGGGGAAGATCCGATGGAGGCTGTTGTTCGTGAATGCCTTGAAGAAACCGGCCTTACGGTTGGTGATGTTAGGCTCCTCGATGTTATTTACAGCAGTGAATACCCACGTGGGGCAAGCATCCTGATCCTATACCAGGCTCAGCGTATCGAGGGGGAATTGCGACCCGGGGATGATGCCCGCCAGGTGCGATTTTATAATCGGGATAATCTGCCTCCCCTTGCATTTTTGTCAACCCGTCACATCATGGATACATATTTTTAAAATTATGGTAGACTAGATTGTAATTATTTCGAAATTCGTCAAAGGTTTAGTAACAACTAAATAACCAAGGAGGAGAAAGCATGCGTAAGAATATGATGAAAGCCATATTTTTGATAATCGCAATTATTCTGTTAACTACTACAGCTTGTGGCTCAAAAACACCTGCCCCGACCCAAGCACCGGCAGAACCAACCACAGCCCCAGCGAAACCGACCGAACCTCCCGTTCCGACCGATACAGCCGTGCCCACCGGCTTGATCACCAGCTTGCCTGACCTGAAGAAGGCTACCGTTCAGATTGTAGCGGAAGGCACCTTCATGGATCCAGAATTTGGCTATATGGCCAACATGGCAGGAAGCGGTTCGGGCTTTATCATCGATCCCTCCGGCCTGGCTGTCACCAATAATCACGTGGTGACCGGCGCTGCCTTGCTCAAAGTATATGTGGGTGGCGATACCACCAAATCTTATAATGCCAAGATTTTAGGTGTATCCGAATGCTCTGACCTGGCCGTGATTGATATTGAGGGAGCTGGCTTTTCTTATCTTCCCTGGCACGATGGCACTGCTACTGTAGGCCTTGAAGTCTACACAGCCGGTTTCCCCCTCGGTGACCCTGAATTTACCATGACGAAAGGCATCGTCTCCAAGGAAAAAGCCAATGGCGATACGTCTTGGGCTTCAGTTGACTCAGTTATTGAGCATGACGCAACCATCAATCCAGGTAATTCAGGCGGACCATTGGTGGATGACAGTGCCAAGGTGGTTGGGATAAACTATGCAGGGGTCAGCGATACGAAACAATATTTTGCCATTGACCGCGGCACAGCCCTCCCTGTGATAGACCAGTTAAAATCCGGCAAGGATGTAGACTCGATCGGTATCAATGGCCAGGCGGTATATATTACCGAAGATGGCTCCCTGACGGGTATCTGGGTTGCCTCAGTAAAGTCCGGCTCACCGGCTGATAAGAGTGGGGTCAAACCTGGCGACATCATCACCAAGCTGGAGAACCTGTCCATGGCTCAGGACGGCACCATGAAGGATTATTGCGACGTGCTTCGCACACGCAACGTGACAGACACGATGGCATTGGAGGTTCTTCGCTGGGATACCCAGGAAGTCCTCGAAGGTCAGCTGAATGGCCGCCCCCTTGAAGTATCATATCTCTTGGGATCATCCGATACAGGCGAGACTGCCACAGCTGAACCCGGAACTGGTACAGGCGGGACATATCCTACAAATTGCGAAGCATCCGATACTGCAGGCTACATGCTGTGTTGGGACGATACTTATAATCTGTCGGTGGATGTTCCTGACTATTGGATAGATGTGGATGGCTCTAAATGGAATTTCAATGGCACCGATATTGGTTATGCAGTGAGTGCAGCACCGAATTTGAGTGACTACCGCGATTATTATGGTGTCGAGGGGATGTTCTTCGGCGCATCCGATACCTTTGCCCAGATCGGCGGCTATGTTGAGTTCCTGGATTATTACGGGGAAGACTATAAAGCTAATTGCACCTTGGTCGGCCGATATGATTACAACGACGGTGTATACCGTGGCAAGTACGATCTCTACACGAAATGTGGTGGGGCTGATGGATACGACACCTACCTGCTCAGTGGGGTAGATATCGTTGACCCGACCTCCAAGATCATCATGGTCGAAGTAACCATCCTGGCCGATGATACCGCCACCATCGATCAGATCATGAATACGTTTTACGTGTACTTTTAATCTGAGTTAGCACGAAAAAGGCCGGGCGATTGCCCGGCCTTTTTTATTTTAATACAACAAAAGTCAGGCTTGCCGAGCTGTGATTTCCTGCACGATCATAGGCTTCAAGGCGTAAGGTATGTTCTCCAATGCGGCCATCCCACAGCAAGGCATAAGGGAATTCTTTGACGCTACCTACCAGGATATCATCGAGATAAAAATTAACTTTTTCCAGGCTGTGATTATCAGATGCGGAAGCACTCAGCATGATTCGATTAACAGCCCCTATACTGAGTCGTTCACCATCATCAGGTGCTGTGATCACGAGCTCAGGTACAGTGTTGTCAATGGTTACTGGAATAATGGATTGCTCCACGCGCATATCCTGCCTGACTACCATGAGCTGGATGGTATACACGCCGTCCAGGTTGTTAGTGTCCCAGGTACCCAGGGTACCTGAGTAAACCGGAGTATCGACAGCCTCGCCGATCTGTAACCACTCGTGCGGGTTCAACCCCTGCCCCACCTGGATGCGGTAATATGAAAAGTCTGGCCCTGCTGCAGTACCGGTCAACACCACCTGCCCACTGATGTAATCGAACATCTCCAGAGAAGATATGCTCACTTCCTCGTTAGTGGATGGGCTGGCAGGGAAGCCGTCGTATTGCTTGGGTGCAATTTCGACACCGGCCTGCCTGGCCCACGCTTCAGCGTCCTCCGGGATGTCCATATACACCCGCGGCTCAACCAATGACGCAGGTGTGAATAGGGTGGCTAGCAAACCCGTCTCGCGGTCCACCCCGAATTCCTGAAAAAGACGATCTGTCTCCGTGGGCTCAGTCCCTTCCAGGAAGATCTCTGGAACAATCACCGGGCATAGCGACGTGGGCAGCAACCCTGATGGTTGGCATACTTTCACTGTGTTGATGCCAGCTGGGATGTTGAAATTTTCCACAGGCACGTTTTGGACAGCGTATTCCATAATCGCGTGCCAAATCCCAGCAGGTACATCTTTGGCTAATTTATTACCCTGGTCATCAGAATCACCGACCCACACACCAAGCGCCAGGGATGGGGTGTAACCCATCGCCCAGCCATTCATTCCGTCGCCAGTTAAGGAAGTCTTAACTGCTGCCGGTCGTCCGATGGCAAGATATTCATTCATTTCTAGCCGAGATTTTTCATCGCTGAGAACATCGCTGACCATGTACGCAAGCTGTGGGCTGACAACAGCGATTTTCTTCGGTGTTGACCAATCGAGAACCTCCTGGCCAGAGGGATCTTCAACTTGTAATACACTGGTAGGCTCTAGTTTTCCTTGAAGCGCTACCCCCTGGCTGTTGATTGCTCCATTTGTGGCCATCGTCCCCTGGTTAGCCAATACACCGTAGATATTTATTCCATCCAGGATCGAGATCGATTGGGGCTCGATTTCATCCAGGTCGGCTTGGGCGATCAGCCTATCCATGCCTGTATTCAGGCCAAACAACCTTTCGGTCGTCCAGATGTTTTCCACGCCCACTTGCTGCTCCACCTGTGCACCTGCACCTGAGTAGTCATTGGCGAAGGCCTCCCGTAAGCTCACCGGTCCATGATAAATAACATCCTGTTCTTGCGGAGATGCCCGTCCAACGTATCTGGCTTCTTTGCCCTGCTCTGGAAGGTCCCACAATAACGTCGCCGGGCTCATGCCATACGAGAAGCTAGTCAGATAAATCAATGGGGATAGGATAGTGCCAGCCAGGTGACGGGCAGGATATGCCGGTGCTGTCGCAGCCTTATCGCCCCCAACGAATGCCAGTATCTGCCCATTCACGGGATCCAGGACGACCACCTCAACGCTCAGATCTCCGGTTTTTGTATCTCCTGTACTCTCAAGTTGTGGCATAAGGCTGGCTGCCTGGCAGGGGGAGCCGTCTGGTGCAGAAATCACATCCGATTTACCCACTAAACGCTCAATTTGGATCCTGCTGGCGCATTCAACTTGCACTTGCAGGTCTGCATCCAGGCTGGAGGTGATCTCATATCCACCCCGGTAAAGGCGTTCGAGGGGCATCACTTCACCAAGCTGGGCCAATATCAGGCTGCTGAATGCCGGTGAGATGGATTGCACTTCACCTGGCTGGGATATATATAGCTTTTCTACTAATGCCTGCTGCGCTTCAATGCCGGTGATCCAGCCTTTGACCAGCATCTTCTGGATAATCAGTTCTTGCTGCTGCTTGAGGAATTGAGCGCCTGCAGAAGGATCCAGAAACGGTCTTTCAGCCATGGCAATTAGCATGGCCGCTTCAGCCAGGGTCAGCTGGGCTGCAGGCTTTCCAAAGTACACCCTCGCCGCAGCATCGGCTCCATAGACTTGCTCGCTGAACTGGACTGTGTTCAGATACCACTCCAAAACTTGATTCCTTCCATAATCAGCAGTCAATTGAGCCGCCAGGATGCGTTCCCTCAGGTTTCGCCGCACAGAAGGCTCTTCATCTTCCAGCAACAGGTTGTAAGCCAGCAGCTGTGCTAGCGTAGCGTGGGTACCTTCCAGGATCCCAGTAAGACTGAAACCCGGGCTGTACTGAAAGCCCGGCTGGAATTCAAGGATAAGCCCATTGACCAGATAGGCTGGCACCTGATCAACTCCCGGCTGGCCGTTCGGGCCGACAAAGATGTATTGTTTCAAAGCAGCAGCTGGAGCTTCTAATTTAGCAATAACTTGCTGGTGGCTTCGGTCGAATATGCGAGTAGGTTGAAGTAACCTGCCATTGGGCGGTTTCAGCAGGCTTGAGACTACATTCACGGACGGTAAGTCACGCTTCAGGTTGGTAACGATCATCGCGCTTGCCACTATTACCGACACAATCAGCAGGCTGAAGATCAATGCTCCAATCACGCCGAGCTTGACACCCAGGCTTTGTTGGTTCTTCACGCGCCGCTGATGCCGGGATTTTACCGTTTGAGCAGTATTTACCATGGAAAACTTGCCAGCTAATTGGTATGCCTGTTGGTAGCTTGCTGCTGGGTTACGCGCTTCATTCTGTGGTCTGGCTCGTCGCCTGGCTCACCAGTTGCAGCAGCTCTATCGCCGACTGGCGGGTACCCTGGCTGACCTCACCCATCATCTGCGCCAGTTCAACCAGGCGATCTTCGCCAAGCACTACCTCCACCTGGGTCTCCGTCCGGCCTTCCTTGATCTGTTTCAGCACCCGCAGATGCTGATCGCCAAACGCGGCCAGCTGTGCCAGGTGGGTCACACACAAGACCTGGTGTTGGCGGGCAAGCTCCCAGAGTTTTTTCCCGACCACTGAACCTACCCTCCCGCCGATGCCCTGGTCGATCTCGTCGAATATCAAGGAGGGCACCTTGTCAGCGTGAGCGAGGACATTCTTGATAGCCAGCATCAGGCGCGATGTTTCACCGCCAGAAGCGATCTTCACCAGGGGTTTCAGACCTTCACCCGGGTTCGGTGCCACCAGAAATTCAACGTGTTCCAAACCGGTAGAATCAAATGCAACGCGCCTCCCATCGCTGAGCTGCACTCCATCGGAGGCCTGGCGTTCGGAAAAATCCACCTTGAACCTGGCACCTGCCATGCTCAGGTCCATCAGCTCAGCCTCTACGGCATGCTCCAGCTCGCTCGCTGCAGTATGCCGCTTGATGCTCAAGCTTTCACCAAGCTGGCCCAGCTTGCCAAGCAATATGCTTTCTTCCTTTTCTTTCTCAATGATCGCCTCGGATACATGCTCAATCGAATTAAGCTGCTTTTTAGCATTCACCGCGAAATTAATCACCGAAGCGATATCCGGACCGTACTTGCGCTTCATATTCTGGATCAGGTTTAAACGTTCCTCCACTTGATCCAGGCGTTGGGGATTAAACTCGACCGTCTCGAGGTAATCATGCAGTTCAGCAGATAAGTCAGACAGCTCCTCAAGTGTATTCTGAGCACGTGTAGCCATCTTCTCCTGGCTCGAGTCAAGCCGGCTGAGATTACCAAGCAAGCTGGTAACCTGCCCGATAAGGTCTGACACTCCTGGTGATTCAGGGCTGCCTTCATCGAGGATCTGCAAAGCTTCCCGAGCAGTCGAAGCGATGCCTTCCGCATTCGCCAGGCGGGTGCGTTCAGTCCGTAGCTCTTCTTCTTCGCTTATTTTGAGATGTGCAGTCTCAATTTCATCGATCTGATATTTCAGGATATCGATCTGGCGGGCTGCATCTGCCTCAGATTGGCGTAGCTCAGTGAGCTGTTTACGCAGCTGAACCAGATGATGGTACGTTTCCTGGTAATCTTCAAGCTCCTTCTCCACACGCGCGTAACTATCCAGCAGCCCCAGGTGCTGGCGGACGTGCAGAAGCGACAAGTGTTCCGATTGACCATGAACATCCACCAGATATTCCCCCAGCTCCCCAAGCAGATGGACGCTCACACTGCGTCCATTCACCCTGGCTACACTGCGCCCGTTATTCCTGATTTCGCGTCCAAGCGTCAGGGTAGCGTCACCCTCAAGCAGCCCTTCGCGTTCCAGGATCTGATGAATGGCATGGCCGGCATTTGCTGAAATCTCGAAGCTCGCTTCTACGAGAGCTTTTTCCGCACCAGCCCTCACCATGGTCACATCAGCCCGGCTTCCCAGGATGGCCTCGACAGCATCGATGATGATTGACTTGCCCGCGCCTGTCTCACCGGTGAAGATGTTCAATCCCGGATTAAAATCCAGGTCCAGCCGGTTGATGATGGCGAAGTTCTCTATGTGAAGTTCGCTGAGCATACCTAGCCGATTTTTATCCCCGATAATCGATAATACAATGTAGTAGTCATCAGCACGATATACATTCCCAGATAGATGACATCAAAAAGCGAAAAAAATGATATCAACTTCAGACCAACCGGGATACACCCGACTACAGCTGCGATGGTAGCTAAAATGAACAGTTTTTTTGAGCGCCTTTTGGCAGTGACCCTTCGGACGACTTCAGCAATGAAACCGCCAATTATGGGAGCAAGGAAAAGAGTCAATATAATAATATAGAAACCAAATCTTGCTGCAATCCATCCGCCAATCAGGCTGCCCAGATAGGATAGGACAGCTACGATCACGAACACCACCGGGTAATCATACCAAACAGACGTGTCGAAAATCTTCTGCTGCTCCTTGATGCATTCCCTACAGCGATAGCCTGTGGGCGTCAGGACGGCACACTTGGCGCAGATGGGTTTTTCACAGCGATTGCAACGTAAACTGGTCTCCAAGGTGGGATGATTGGCACAGTAAATCTTTGGTGATACGTCGGTCATAATTAACCTCTATCGATGGTTGGCAGTGGAAGGATTCTGGCTCATGTGAGGAGTCAGGTTTCGGTAAAAATAGCCCGGGTCTTGAAAACGCACAAATTTTACTACATGGGGTGAAGCGTATACCGCTACGCGGTCATCACTGGTCAAGCCGATCGGCACCTGCCCGTCGATGCTGAACACTGCCTGGTGATCCACGTTCACGGTGATGGACACCGAGGAGCCTTCCGCTAGGACAATCGCCCGATCGAGTGATAGGTGCGGTGCGACTGGTACCAGCAGGATATTCCGCAGCTCAGGCGGGAGGATTGGACCACCAGCCGCCAGAGCGTAGGCAGTGGAACCGGTGGGTGTGGCTGCGATCAACGCATCGGCGACGTATGTGGTTAAAAAGCGGCCATCGACCTGGGCGGTGACATGCACTGGGCGGATGATTTGCCCCCGGCTAACCACGACTTCATTCAAAACATCCCATCTACCCAACAGTGAATCTGCCCGCCACTGTTCGGCATTTAGCATCATACGTTTTTCCAACCAGTAATCACCAGCGATCAAGCGTTCCAGGTATTCAGGCCACTGGATTTTAGCGATCTCCGTCAAAAAACCGAAGCGACCCAAATTGATGCCGAGGATAGGGACGTTCGACGGACCTCCTAGGTGGCCGGCACGCAACATGGTGCCATCTCCACCCAGGGCAATCAGTACATCAAATTCGCCTTGCTTAACCTTGCGATAAATTGCCTCATCGTAGAGAAACCCGTGTTGCGTTTCCACTCCCCGTTCGTTCAGGAACCCGGCAATGGCGATGGATTCCTTCTCTGTATCCGAGAGGTTGGGAGCCCCGACAATGGCAATCCGGCGTATGGGTTGGTTATCTTCGGTCATCATCCCCTAATTATATCCTGAGAGCTTGGTCGCATACGGAACGATAACCACAATGCTTGCAGCGTTTTGCATCCTGGTGCGAACGCTTCACCTCTGTGTGGCTGCTGCGTTCCTGCATCTCAACGATCATTTTTTTGACGGCTTGCTCCAATTCCCCAGAAAAATCAATGGCGAAGGTCTTATCAGAATAATGGATGATCCCATGTGTTGGTCGCACGCCATAGGCATGGTTAACCAGCAGGCAGTATGCCGCAATCTGGTAGATGTGGGAATCATGCGGGCTGGCGGGTGCCCTTCTAGATTTCACCTCGACCGGTACAATATGCTCCCCCTGCCTCACCAGGTAATCCGGCTTGCCCGTCAATCGCAATTTCGGATCGTAGAGCGGTTTTTCAACTTTTCCCCATTTGCTGGTATCTATGTAGATCACCTTACCAGAAGGCAGCCCAGTCTGTCGCCTTTGCCGAGCGGCCAGGATGAAGAGCACGATTGCAATCATTACCAGCACAAGTGACAGATATAGCTTGATCATTCCCCACCCATGAAGATTATAGTATTGCCTGGATAAGCCAGATGACGACTGAAATCAGCGCAACTAATAACACCAGGTAGGCAGATGCCTGCAGGCAGCTGCTGAACATGAACGCCCGCGAGTGTTTCGCATGGATTTGCAGACCCCCGGCCAGCTCGGTTTTATTTTCTGGCTCGTAACCGCTTGACTGGTACCACCAGGCGCGATTGCAAAATACATAGGTGCCAATTTCCGAGGCACGGATAATCTTCATTCGTCCGGTTGGTAACCATCCAGGCGGGATTCTAGTTTTCGGATGCTGTCTTCCAGGTGCTCCTGGCGCAGACTGAGTGTGAGATCGCCCCGGGTACGTTCGATGATGCTGCGTGCCACATCAGTCAAGCGCCGTAATCCTCCCGTAATGGCATCGGGGTAATCCATGGTAACCAGAACTGCGTAGATGTCATCCATCTCACCGAGCAATCGCTCTGCTTCAGCCGGGTTATCCTTTAGCAGCATATCCAGGGCACGCCGGCGTAGCTCCCCCACCGCTTCAGCCAGTCCTTGCAAGTAGGTTGCCGGTTCCAGGAGTAGGTCTTCAGGTGCAGGAAAGTCATTGTTGTTGATCAAGGCGTACACCATGCTGGCTTCGGCGTATTCCTTGAGTGCATCCTGCGTGTACCCGGCATAAAAGAGATCTGGAAGTTCGGCAAGGTTTTGCTGCAGGGCTAGTACCAGCTGGCGGGCTTCATCGAGATGCTGGCAGGCGAGCTCATTTTCATCCCTATGCACGGCCCGAATGGCATTAGCACAGTGCCGAGTAAGCGT
Organism: Anaerolineales bacterium; assembly: GCA_003105035.1. Classification (NCBI taxonomy): domain Bacteria; kingdom Bacillati; phylum Chloroflexota; class Anaerolineae; order Anaerolineales; species Anaerolineales bacterium. The sequence continues at coordinate 87,761 of PQAL01000011.1, forward strand.
GCGCGCCTGGGTTAATGCCCGGTCGCGTTCACTCGTACATACCTCAAATGAATGGTGGATTTTCTCGGCAATTTCTTCCAATTTCTGTGGCATGTTCATCACTCTTTCGGGGGTACAGGCGGTCGGAAAAGAAAATCTGCCAGCGAGCCTTCGCCCGGTACCTTGATCTCACCGAAGGCTGCCTCATAGCGCGAGAGATTTTCAGCTAATGCCCTTTGCAACAGCTTGGCTCCCAGGGGAGACATTACCACCCGGGTGCATACGCGTGCAGGTGTGACTCCCGGTAGCAAATGGGCAAAATCGAATACCAGCTCAGAAGGTGAATGTGCGATACGCACAACGTTAGCATAATCAGTCTTTAGATCTGCAGGTACCTCCAGTGCAGGCGGAGGCGGAGGTGCAGGGCGGTTCTGTGGTGGATTAGTCATTTGGTTTTATCCTATGCATATTCAATTAAAAGAATTAAGGTGCGGAATGGCATTCCGCACCTTAGATACTTGTAATTAGAACGGGATATCAGCATCCTCCGTAGGTGCATTCCCCTCACCTGGCGGCAGGCTACCTTCATCATCGCCGCGTTGTGATAGGAATCGTACGGTCGACGCACTCACCTCGAAGGAGGCTGTCTTCGTGCCGTCCTGGCGTTCCCAGATTCGTGGACCGCCGGTGTTCGGGTCGGTCACTAACCGGCCTTCAACCAGTACCTTGCGGCCTTTCTTGAGGTATTGATTGCAGATTTCTGCTTGCTTACCCCACGTGGATACGCGCACCCAGATGGTTCGCTCCACCTTTTCACCATTGCTGCTGGTGAAATTATCATTAACAGCCACCGAGAAGTTAGTGACTGCCTGGCCCGAAGGTGTATAGCGCATCTCCGGGTCTCTGCCAAGATTTCCTACCAATATGATCGTGTGATATGACATGTGGGACTCCTTTCGTTACAGTGAGCGGTTTGATAGAAGTTCCGGATGAACGCCATCCGGGCCAAAGCCTAGAGATCACTCACTGGGCTTTACAGAACAATTGTACACTGTTTCAAAGAAAATAACAGGGATTCGCCCTCAGGTGATCATTCCTTCCGGAATTGCAGGCAGTAATGATGGAAAGTATTGCTCACCCACGCATTTCCCAACCCATACGGTGCCAGGCGCTGGTTATCCTGGCACCATATTTTTTCATCTTTCAGCAGGTAATCCTCTCTCAGGCTGTGTGCCAGGTCCCAAGCCAGAGGATAGATCCGCCCGCCTTTCTTGACATTTTTAACTATGATGGTCAGATAGGCTCCCTGGCGGATGAGTGGTTTCATCCCCTGGTAGATCATGCTGAGGTTAGCTATAAATTCGTCGTAGTCGTTGATGTTCCCAAGGTCTTGTGGGTCATCCGAGTAAATCACGTCGAGGTCAGGCGTTGAGCGCCGGATTTTTTGGGTACTGGACCCACGGGAGTGCAGCATATCCCAATATGGAGGTGAAGTGAGCACATAATCCACCAATGGGATGTTCGATTGCGCAGCAATCGAGACCACCTGCCTGGCATCGCCGGTGATGACTTTGCAGGTTAAGTGCTCTGTTACTTCGCCGAGGTTCTCTCTCTCGTCAGCGATAACCTGCCGGGAAATCTCTGCGTAGGCGGGGTTGAGCTCGATGCCATATGCACTCCGCCCGGTGCGTAACGCTGCCACTAGAGTGCTACCGGTGCCAGCCATCGGGTCGAACACCACCTCACCCTGTTTGGTGAAGAAGTTGATGAATTCAGCAGCCAGTGTCTCGGGGAATTTTGCCGGGTGGCGTAACACATTCTTCTGGCGCGGAGGTGGGTTGTGAATGAACCAGGATTTCTGGAATTTCAGCCACTCTTTGGGCGATAAATCATTAAGCTTATTGATGAAAGGATGTTTCGGCATGAGAGATATGGCTCTGGAGTCGGGAAATTACGGTTCAAAGACCTCATAAACCAGGAGGTCAGAGAAATTTACAGTTACTGCCATGTTATTGGTCGACCTGGCAAAAAGGCCCAGGCTTCCGGAGCTTAGCAGTGGATCTTGGACAGAAAACTGATATTCCCCGTTGACAAAAAAGGACATCGCGCTACCCTTTGCTGAGATTCCTAAACGGGAGGTAGCAGGTGCACCCGGGGGCACTGCACCGCTTAGCATCCAGGGTTGGGGTGAGGAAGCTTGCCCGTTGATGAGGCGATCGAGGCGGACCTGCCCATTACAGGATAATGCAAAGCGGTAGTAATCTCCGCTGGATTGCAACCTGAACAGCACCCCATATTCATCTAGCTTTTGGCACAGGCTGGTTTCCGCAGTGATCTCCAGATAGAAATCCGTGAACTTCGGCTCGTCCCGGAGGGTGTAGAGATAAGCATTCGTCTCAGCGATGGCGATCGTCAGCTCATTTTTACCCAATGCCACACTGCCAGCATCCGTTCGTGAAAGGCTCCAGGCAGCGGGGTCAGAAAAATCGTCTTCGAGCAATACCTGCCCAGTCTTAGGTCGTAAGTCCGCAGTTGGAGTGATGACTGGCGTCGGAAATGGCGTATAGGTGGTAGTCGGTGGAAACCAGATGATCGTCGGGGTGAATGTGGCCGATGGGAGCGGGATCGGTGTATCTGTTGGGAGTACCTGCGTAGCAGGTGCCGCGCTACAGGCAAAACATAACACTACAGCCAGGCATGTGCCCATCAGGCCTCGCCTACGAGAATATTGAAAAATCCGGTGTAACCTGTTCAGCATATGCATGATAAAAAAAAATAAAAGCACAATTTCAAAGCTGTTGTACAATTGGTGTGTTCACCTTCCAATTATAAATAACTGACAGGAATATACAATAGGAGGGTTCATTCTAGCACAACCTAACCTGTTACCGCAACCGAATCCCATCCCTTGAAACAAAGGAGAAGTTATGCGCAAGAAGGTCATCCTCATCACTGGCGTTTCAGGCGAAATCGGGCAAGCGCTGGTAAATAGCCTGGTCAAACAAACCGATTTGCCCATCATCGCCCTGGATATTGCTCCAATCCCTGAAGCACTTCATTCCTTGGTGATCCCCATGCAAGGCGATATCATGGATAAATCCCTGTTATCACGCCTGGTCAGTGAATATGAAGTCGACACAATCTATCACCTGGCTGCCCTGCTATCCACCCGGAGTGAATTTACCCCCGAGGCAGCCCATAAAGTGAATGTTGAAGGCACCCTGGGCCTCTTGAATCTGGCGGCTGAACAATCCGATTGGAGAGACGAGCCGGTAAAATTCATCTTTCCCAGCTCGATCGCCGCATATGGCCTTCCCGACCTTGACACCAAGACGACCTATACCCGTGTGCGAGAATGGGAATGGAACAACCCGCGCACTATGTATGGCTGTAATAAGTTGTACTGCGAGCAGCTGGGAATTTACTACAGTAAGTACTACCGCCAGCTGGCAGCTGACCTGCCAGTCATGTTGGATTTCCGCTGCTTACGTTTCCCTGGCTTAATTAGTGCCTTCACTGCACCCAGCGGAGGAACCAGTGATTACGGTCCTGAAATGCTGCACCATGCTGCACAAGATAAACCATACGCTTGCTTCGTACGTGAGGATGTCCGCATCCCCTTCATGGTCATGCCCGATGCAGTCAAATCGATATTAATGCTGACCAATGCTCCAAAATCGGCCCTCAAGCATTCAGTGTACAATGTGACCAGCTTCAGCTTATCCGCTGCTGAATTCCGCGACTGGGTGTTGAAATATTTTCCCAACGCTCAGATTACCTTTCAACCTGATGTAAAACGCCAGGCGATTGTCGATTCGTGGCCAGCTGACCTGGACGACAGTGCTGCTCGCCGCAATTGGGCCTGGCAACCGGATTATGATGCCGTCCGCTCCTTCGATGAATACCTGGTGCCCAACATCCGCCAGAGATACCAGGCAAAATAGGCTTTGTGGCTAGTTTAAAATATACAGGATTTTGTGGACAACCTGTGTAAAGATGATCAGTGAGCCTTCTCTTCCCCATCCTGGTTTGATCGTGCTATTCGGCTCAGGTGAGACCTCCCCTACCGGGCGCAAGATCTTTGAAGGCATCATGCAGAAGCTGCCCCGATCTCCACGATTAGTGCTGCTTGAAACGCCCGCCGGTTTCGAACTCAATTCTTCCCGGGTAATCGGCCGGGTGGGAGAATTTTTCAGCCATCGCCTGCAAAACCACGCTCCATGTGTTGAAATCATCCCTGCCCGTAAACGCGGTACGGCTTACAGTCCCGACAACCCCCAGGTCGTTTCACCCCTCTTAGACGCTGACCTGATTTTCATGGGGCCGGGTAGTCCTTCATATGCGATCCGGCAGCTACGTGACAGCCTGGCATGGCAATATCTGATTGCACGTCACCGCCTGGGTGCTGTGCTGGCTTTAGCCAGTGCAGCAACAGTGGCGATCAGTGCCTGTGCTCTACCTGTATATGAAATTTACAAGGTGGGTGAAGAACTCCACTGGATCGATGGATTGGATCTTTTCAGCCTGTATGGTCTGCGGCTTGTTTTTGTTCCCCATTGGAATAATCAGGAGGGGGGTGCAGAGCTGGATACCAGCCGGTGTTTCATGGGGCAAATGCGCTTCATGCAGCTGATGGAGATGCTCCCAGACGATATGACCATCATCGGCCTGGATGAGAAAACCGCCCTCATTATGGATCCTGCGAACTGCGAGTGCCACGTTAGAGGTTTGGGTAAGGTCACACTGATCCATACGGGTCATAAACATGCTCCCGATAGCATGAGCGCTTCCCAGAATCCCGCTTCGATGTTAAGAGGGACAGATGAAGACCTGGTGATCATCGCCAACCAACGCCATGGGCATTTTCACCAATATGAAGATGAGGATACTTTCCCCATGGATGAAATTGGGCAGTTCCATGCGTTCCATCCGGAAACCAACCTTCCCAGTGAGATCTGGCAAAAAGCTCTTCAGTCGGCAAATGACAAGCGGGGGGCCTCAATTCCGATCCCTCCACTTGAAGTCCTATCCATGGTCGAAGCACGGCAGGTGGCACGCCAGAGAGGGGAATGGGCTCAGGCGGATAGCATCCGCCTGCAGGTGGAAAAACTGGGCTGGAAGATCGTTGATACCAGGGATGGCCCGCAAATCGAAAAGGTATCGTGACCTAAACCATAATTACAACTAGAGGTGTGCCAATGTCGAATTCGTTGAAGATTGGCTATATCGGCCTCGGGCTGATGGGAAAATCCATTGCCCGGAATATCCTGAATGCAAATTTCCCATTGACAGTACACAACCGCAGCCAGGCTGCAGTGGCAGAGCTGGTCAACGAAGGCGCACAGGCAGCCAACTCACCCAGAGAAGTTGCTTCTCAGGTGGATATCGTCTTTACCAACCTGCCCGATACCCCCGATGTAGAGCTAGTTGCCCTGGGGGAAAACGGGATCATCCATGGGGCTCATCCGGGCCTGATTTACGTAGATAATTCGACTATTAAACCTGCATCTGCCCGGCAAATTGCTGCAGTCATGGCCCAAAAAGGTGTGCAATGCCTGGATGCACCCGTCAGTGGTGGCGATATCGGTGCCCGTCAGGGGACGCTGGCCATCATGGTCGGCGGTCCTGCCGAAGCCCTTGAAACCGTGCGGCCTGTTTTCGCCGCAATGGGAAAAACTGTCACCCACGTAGGGGAAGCGGGTGCGGGGCAGATTGCCAAGGCAGCCAACCAGATTATGGTGGCAGCCCAGATGGTGGCCATGGCAGAGCTGTTGATTTTCTCCAAAAAAGCAGGTGCAGACCCGCAAAAAGTGGTGGAGGCGATTAAGGGAGGTGCCGCTCAATGTTGGACATTGGATGTTAAGCCACCTCGCCTCTTCAACGGCAACCGCAGCCCAGGGTTTAAAGCACATATGCAAGCAAAAGACCTCAATATTATTATGGAGACTGCCCAAGCGTATGGAATCCCATTGCCTTCTACTGCGGTAGCTACCCAGCTCTATAATGCCATGCTGCAGCTGGATATGGCCAATCTCGATAACTCAGCTGTGATCGGGGTAATTGAGCTGCTTTCCAATGTAAGGTTGCTCGAATGAAAACGCAGTTAAAGAATCTGCTAAATCGCATTCCCTGGCATGCCGGTAGTGAAGCCGATCCGGAGACGTTTATCGTGATAGACCAGGCTTGTGAGGTATTTGGAGAAGGATTTCACCCACTCAAGCCATAGCCTGTCTCCTCAGATTTTATCAGTGCCCTTTCTCATGCATATGGTTATAGATCATCGTTTTACAAATCAATAGAGATATGCAACGGAAAATCTAATCCTGCGTATACAGGTTTAGATAACCAGACAGGAGCACGAAGTGAATATGCTAGAACCTGAGTTACTCGATCAGGTGATCCAAGGTAATCAAGAGGCATTCACCCACCTGGTTGAGACCTACCAGAAACCAGTGTTCAACCTGTGTTATCGGATGTTGGCTGATGCAGATGAGGCTGAGGATGTGGCCCAGGAGACTTTCTTGCGGGTATATCGGAATATCAAAAATTATGATACCAATCGCCCGTTTTCAACCTGGCTGCTTTCGATCGCAGCCCACTCGTGCATCGACCTGCTGCGGAAAAGACGCATGCTGATCCTCTCACTGGACTCAACACCTTATCTCGACCCTGCCGATGGCTCAGCTGGCCCGGAAGGGATGTTTTTCCTCAAGGAGGATCAACGCAGGGTGCAGGCTCTATTAACCACACTCAACCCGCATGACCGGGCAGCAGTGGTCATGTATTACTGGTATGACTTTTCTTACGAAGAGATCGCCAGCAGCCTCTCGCTGACCACCAGCGCCGTAAAGAGCCGACTGCACCGTGCCAGGTTAAGCATGGCCCAGACCTGGTCGAAACCAAACGGCACGAGTTATGTGCCAGAAAGGAATCCACATGAATCATCAGCCTTTTAGGGAATGGCTGCTGTCTGAGGAGACTCTTTCAGCTGAACAGGATCAATCCTTACGAGAACATCTCGCAACTTGCGAGGCATGCAATCAGATACAGGCATCCTGGATGGAATTGGAATTCATCATCAAGGATGCCCCACAGGTGGAGCCAATGCCTGGCTTCACCCGCCGGTGGCAAGCGCATCTTGAAGAATATCAGGCCCAACAACTGGCCCGCCGGGGTTGGGTCTCGATCGGATTGACCGCTCTCATCGCCGGCATATTGGTAGCTTTATTAATTTTTGAAGTCTGGACATTGATCCAGGATCCAGGTCCGTTCGTCATCGTATGGCTCGATCGTGTGGTTTCAATATTTGCCAATTACTTCGTCTTACAGAATCTAATTAAGTCTATACACTGGTTTAATCCAGGAATGGTCTTTTTGGGTATGATCTTCCTGGTAGGTATGATCAGCTTCATGAGTGTCTTGTGGTTATCCACATATAGAAAACTAAGTCTTGTCTGGAGGGTAGAATGAAACACATCAATCTCAAGTTAGTATCCGCAACCTTGTTAGCCGTGCTCCTGTTGGGAGTATTCCCTGTTACAGCATTCGCAGCCACACCGAAGGATTTGGTAGTCGGCAATAATTACACGCTGGAAAGTGGGAAAATCCTTAACAATGATCTGCTCGTGCTGGGTGGTAATGTCGACTTGCAGAAGGACTCCATCGTGACTGGCAGCGTGATCATCTTCGGTGGAAATTGCACTGCAGCAGGCACGATCAACGGTGACCTGGTCGTACTGGGGGGTACGATCAACCTGGCTTCGACATTCGTCTTGCAAGGCAACCTAACCTCGGCGGGTGGTTCGGTTAATCGCGCCCCAGGTGCCCAGATCAATGGGCAAGTAAATACGAACATTTCAGGGCCTTCCGTCATCCTTCCTGGCGGGGTACGCTTCCCGGTGATCAATGCCACCTACAATCCAGCCGTTAAAGTAGCCGGATACTTCGTTGGACTGATCCTCTGGTCACTGGTAGCGATGCTGCTAGCCATGTTCCTGCCTAACCCCCTCACACGCACCTACCAGACCGAGATCTCTGAACCGCTCATCTCCGGAGGACTAGGCTGCCTGACAATCATCATCGTGCCAATCGTCCTGGTTCTGCTGGCGATCACGATCTGCCTCTCTCCGGTGGCACTGCTTGGGGCGTTCGTCCTGGCGGCTGCATGGGCTTATGGATTGATCGCCATGGGCCTTGAAGTCGGCCGGCGTATTAGCCTGATGTTCAAGCATGAATGGCACCCTGCCATTTCTGCCGGCGTAGGCACCCTGGTCTTGATGGCTATCTTAACTGGCCTGCAGACTTTCTTGCCATGCATAGGATGGATACCCATGTTCGTGGCTGGTATCGTTGGCTTGGGTGCGGTGCTGTTGACCCAATTCGGCAGGAAACCCTATGTGAGTGGGACGAGGCGGCCAGCAGTCAGCAGCAGTGAAATCCTTCCACCCGCCGGTGGCTCCGATCTCAATCCTCCTGCAAACCAATAACCAAACACTATACTCATTTATTCATCGATGGTTAAATGTAGAGACGCAGCAGTGCTGCGTCTCTACTAATTTTTTATAAATCCGTGGATTAATTCTGGAGATCGTGGCTAAGCATAGCCCACATTCATGAACTTTGCGCCAGTGCACTAAAAGGAAAGGGTTCTCCAGCTTTACCGATAGAGCATTTATTTTGTGCCAGCGTATAGGATGGCACTCAAGATGATCCCGATCTGACCAAGGTGATAAGTGATCATGGTCAGCAGCCGAGCGTGTGCAAAGCGTTTTATGAACCTGTCCCAGGCCAGGATCGAATCGGAGGCGAAAAATAGCACTGCGCCGATCGATGCAGACAGTGCAGCAAACATCGGCCAACCCGGGCGTGTCCAGGTGAGGACAGCCGAATAAACCATCAGGCTGATCACCAGTGAGTAAACCAGCACGGGTATTTTCAAAGCTGCCTTCTCCTTCTCGGCCAACCCAGCTGCTAATTTGGGATACAGCCAGCCAAGATAGATGGCCAACGCTACAATGAGCACGATGCCGAGCAAGTTGATATAGGGTGCAGAGTTATTAAACCCAACCACGTAGCATATATGACCAATCAAGAAGGAAATCAGTCCTAGAATGAAATACTTTTCCGGGAGCATGAGGAAAACATCCCCACCTAAGCAGAAGACAGCACCCAGGGTGAACCATAGCATGCTGCCTCCCCAACCTGCACTCTGCCCGATCCACCATAGGAGCGCCAACATCGTCCCCGGTTTGGCGAAATACTCAAGGGTTTTCCAGTGCTTCTCGACCGCAACCCAGTTCAGTACTGCCAGGACCAATGCGATAATGAGTGGGTAAATTGACATGATTTTCCTCCCTTGTTAGGAATTAAACATCTGTTTGACCATTTTTTCATCATCACGCCAGTTTTTGCGGAGCTTAACCCGCAACTGCAGGTAAGTCTCTTTTCCGCTCATCGCTTCGATTTCCTTGCGTGCAGATGTGCCAATCTTCTTGAGCATGTGGCCGCTTTGCCCAATCACGATTCCTTTGTGGCTCTCGCGTTCAACAAAAATGGTCGCTTCGATATACACTGCCTGGGCGCTCCGCTCAGTGTATTCGTCGATCCTGACCACAATGCCATGCGGGACTTCATACTTCAGATGGTTCAGGCACGCCTCACGGATCAGGTCAGCGGTGATATCCCGCTCAAACAGGTCAGTCACTTGCTCTTCAGGGTAAAAAGGCTCACCTGCAGGTAAGTAGCTGACGATCTTCTCAAGGAGCAGCTCCTTGTTATCACCGCGTGTGGCCGACACCTTTACAAGGTTGCTCTTCGGGATCAGCTCTTGATAAGCAGCCTGGATCTCGGGAGACTGGTTGGACTGCAGCAAGTCGATTTTGTTGAGAACCAACAGGATTTTATCCGGTCTGACCATAGAATTTAACATCCCAGCCAGCATCTGGTCCTCATCGGTCGGCATCTGGCTGGCATCAACCATAAATAGCACCACATCACAGTGTTCCAGGGCAGAACGTGCCTCCAGATTCATGCTTTCGCCCAGCTTGCTGTGCGGCTTGTGAATACCGGGCGTGTCGATAAAGATCGCCTGGTATTCCCCGGTGGTCAGGATGCCCTCCTGCCGCCGGCGAGTTGTCTGCGGGCGTGGCGAAACAGCGGCCACCTTCTGCCCAATCAATGCATTGATGAGTGTCGACTTTCCCACATTGGGTCGGCCCATTACGGCTACAAACCCAGCCAGGTATTCCTTATCCATATCCATGATTGAATTCTATCAGTAGAAGATGACCTTGTACATAAAATCACCATATTCCATGGGCGGAAAGTTTCATCATTTACTAATCAAACCATCTTGACCAAATTGAAACAAATGTTATAATATTCGTTTGCGTGTTTGGCTTCGTATATTGAATAATTAGAATGGACTTTGAACTAGGGATCTTAAAATTCGTTGCGTGATGGTAAAAATTCATCACGCCTTATTTGTTAATCACATAGTAACAGTCCGCTGAAAATTGTTACACTAGGAGAGAATTATGGCACCTAACTTGCCAAGCAAGTCCTACGCTCGGATTAATATTGACCTCAAGCTGCCGGACTTGATTGAAGTTCAGATTGAATCCTTCCAACGTTTAAAAACCGAAGGTTTGGCTGATCTCTTCCATGAAGTTTCCCCCATCGAATCATATAACAAGGGAATGAAGCTGTATTTCCCCTCCCGAACCCCTGAATCAGACCAGTGGGAGCTGACTTACAAGTTCGGAGAGCCCAAGCACTCGCTTGAAGAATGCGTCGAACGTGACCTGACTTACGCCAGCCCGTTATATGTCTCTGTGCTATTGGCTGGACCGGAAGTCCCGCAACCCATCAAGCAGGATATCTTCCTGGGTGATTTCCCTGAAATGACCGAGAAGGGTACCTTTATTGTTAACGGCACCGAGCGTGTAGTCGTCTCCCAGCTGATCCGCTCACCGGGCGTCTACTTTGAGGCACCCGTCGACCGATCTACAGGACGCAACCTGGCCATCGCCAAGCTGATCCCCGATCGAGGCGCCTGGATGGAGTTTGAAACCCGCAAAAGCGACTACCTTACTCTGCGGTTCAACCGCAAACGCACCGTGCCCATCACCATCTTCCTACGTGCCCTGTCAGCGGTGAACGATGGTTTACCTGATTCACCCCTCAATACAGGTACGGATGAAGAGCTGTTAACCCTTTTCCAGGATGTGGATAACAATCCCGACCGCATGTTCATCCCAGCTTCGTTTGCCCAGGAGCCGCAATGGGATCTGTCGAACAACCAGACCATTGCTGAAGCTGCCCTGTTGGAGTTCTTTAAGCGCATGCGCCCGGGTGACCCTGCCACACTCGATAATGCCCGGGGTTTTCTGCAGGAACAGCTGTTTGACCAGCGTCACTACGACCTAGAGCGTGTTGGGCGGTATAAGCTAAACCAGAAGCTTGACCTGCACGACCGTGTACCGATCACCCACCGCATGATCACCAAGTGGGATATCGTGCGCCTCGTCCGTCGCATGATCATGATCAACAATGGCACCCAGGCTCCTGATGATATTGACCATCTGGGTAACCGCCGCGCCAAGACCGTTGGCGAGCTGATCCAGAACAAGCTGCGCATCGGTTTACGGCGTATGGAGCGGGTGATCAAGGAGCGTATGTCGATCCGCGATCAAGACCAGCTGACCCCCATCACCTTGATCAACATCCGCCCGGTGGTGGCCGCCTTGCGCGAGTTCTTCGGCTCAAGCCAGCTATCCCAGTTCATGGATCAGACCAACCCGCTGGCAGAGCTGCGCCACAAGCGTACGCTTTCTGCTCTAGGTCCGGGTGGTTTACGCCGTGAGCGGGCTGGTTTTGACGTCCGCGACGTGCACCACTCGCACTATGGCCGAATCTGCCCCATTGAAACCCCTGAAGGCCCGAATATTGGCCTGATCGGCCGCCTGGCCTCCTTTGCCCGAGTCAATGAATATGGTTTCATTGAAACCCCTTACCGGCGCGTGCGTAAAACCTTGGTTCCGAGCGATGAACGGCTGGTTGGTCGTTCACTACGGGAAGACATCAAAGATCCTGATAATGGCAAGCTGGTTGCCAAGAGCGGTGAGCGCGTCACCCTCGACCTGGCGGACAAAATCCGCAAGCTTAACCTGAAAGAAATCCTGGTTGTACCGTTCGTCACCGAAGACACCGAATACCTGTCGGCGGATGTTGAAGATCGTTTCGTGATTGCCCAGGCGAATACACCGATAAACGAATACAACGAGTTTATCCGCACCAGCATCTCCTCCCGCCACTTCTCAGATTTCATTTTTGCAGGCAGTGACAATATCGATTACATGGATGTCGCCCCGCACCAAATCGTGGGCATCAGCGCAGCGCTCATCCCCTTCCTCGAGCATGATGATGCTAACCGCGCCCTGATGGGCTCCAACATGCAGGCTCAGGCAGTCCCACTGCTCAACCCCGATATACCTGCCGTCTCCACTGGCATGGAATACCATGCTGCCATGGACTCAGGCCAGGTGGTGATCGCCGAGGAGGATGGTGAGATCACTTCCGTAACCGGCAATAAAATCATCATCCACACCCCCAAGGTTGACCATACCTATCAGCTGCGCAAATACCAGCGCTCGAACCAGTCCACCTGCATCGATCAGCGCCCGGCAGTCGTCAAAGGGCAGCGCGTGCACAAAGGCGAGGTGATTGCTGACTCGTCATCCACCGAAAATGGCGAGCTGGCCTTGGGTCAGAATGTGGTGGTGGCTTTCCTCTCATGGGAAGGGGCTAACTTTGAAGATGCCATCGTCATCTCGGAGCGCCTGGTCCAGGAAGATCGCTTTACCTCGGTCCACATAGAAAAATATGAAGTCGAATCACGTGATACTCGCCTTGGCCCGGAAGAAATCACCCGCGATATCCCCAACGTCGGTGAAGATGCCATTAAGGATCTTGACGAGACAGGGATCATCCGCATCGGTGCTGAAGTAGGTCCGAACGATATCCTGGTAGGCAAGATCTCTCCTAAGGGTGAGAAAGAACTCACCCCGGAAGAGCGCCTGCTGAGAGCTATTTTTGGTGAGAAGTCACGCGATGTGAAAGACACTTCCCTGCGTATGCCACACGGTGAGCGCGGCAAAGTCGTTGACGTGAAAGTATTCACCCGTGAAGATAATACCGATCTGGCAGCTGGTGTTGACATGATGGTGCGAGTCTCAGTAGCTCAGCGCCGCAAGATTACCGCAGGCGATAAAATGGCTGGACGGCACGGGAATAAAGGTGTCGTGTCTCGCGTGGTGGCTGAAGAAGATATGCCCTTCCTGGACGACGGAACTCCGGTCGACATCATCCTGAATCCCACCGGCGTGCCTGGCCGTATGAATCTCGGCCAGGTGCTGGAAACGCACCTGGGATGGGCAGCCAGCCGGTTGGGCTTCCGCGCGATCACTCCCGTGTTTGATGGCGCCACCGAAGTTGAAATTGACGCAGAGCTAGCCCGTGCCTGGTTGATCGACCAGGCCTGGAAGGAAGTCGGGCTCAAAGCCTGGGAAATGCTCAATGAAACCGAGCATGACCCGATGCAGTATGAGGACGATAACGAAGTACGCAACCTCTACATGGAAGACTGGCTGGCTGATCTAGGATATGACGTATCCCTGTTTAAGTCGGACTTTTACTATGCCCGCCGCTCCGTTTTACGCGAGTGGTTGCGGGTATATGGTTACGATCCGGATATGGTCATTGCGCCTGAAGGTATTGCAGTAGATGGTGAACAACAAGCCAGAATGGACAGATATGCCGTCACCACCTGCTTGCGCCAATGGCTGGAACAGCAGGGGCAGGATGTTGCGAAGCTCGACGACGAAGACATCGCCAACGAAGCCCAGAAGTTTTCATTAAACACTAGTGTGCCTGTACCAACCATCGGTAAGCAGGTTGTCCGCGATGGGAAGACCGGCGACCCATACGATCGCCCGGTGACCGTGGGTGTCATGACCATGCTTAAGCTTCACCACCTGGTAGAAGATAAAGTCCATGCCCGTTCAACCGGACCGTACAGCCTGGTTTCGCAGCAGCCTCTGGGTGGTAAAGCCCAGTTCGGTGGGCAACGTTTCGGTGAGATGGAAGTGTGGGCACTGGAAGCGTACGGTGCCGCCTACACCCTCCAGGAAATGCTGACGGTGAAGTCAGACGATGTCCAGGGCCGTGTGAAGACTTACGAGGCTATCGTCAAGGGTGAAACAATTGAAGAGCCCAGCATCCCCGCATCATTCAGGGTTTTGGTGAAAGAGCTACAAAGCCTTGGCCTGGCGGTCGAAGCCCTCACTGATGCCGGAGAAGTGATCAAGTTTGGTAAGGACGAAGAACGCTCACGTCCACCCAGGTTGCAAACAGGTCTTTTAGACCTTGATCCTCATCTATAAAATCCTTGACGCTCATTTGAGCGCATGGTAAAATCGCTTCTCGTCGTCTTTAACATACGAAGGTAGTAACCCTACCCGAATCGTATACCAAAGCAAGCAAGGCGAGGCCATCGAAGGATTGATGGCCTCCCTTAATGGAATTATCAAATTTAGGAAAAAATGCTCGGAGGCGAAGGTGCCAACAATCAATCAACTAGTCCGTCGTGGACGCAAAACTAAGAGAGAAAAGAGCAAGGCTCCGGCCCTGCTGTACACTCTCAATCTGAACAACCAAAACCGGATCCGCCAGAGCAAAGGCTCACCCCAAAAGCGAGGCGTTTGCACTGTGGTCAAGACCATGACCCCCAAGAAGCCTAACTCGGCCCTGCGCAAGATTGCGCGTGTACGCCTGACGAACGGTATTGAAGTGACTGCTTATATCCCCGGTGAAGGGCATGCACTGCAGGAGCACTCCGTGGTGTTAGTGCGCGGTGGTCGTGTAAAAGACCTGCCAGGTGTGCGCTATCATATCGTCAGGGGCTCGCTGGATACTGGCGGCGTCAACAATCGTAAGCAAGGTCGTTCCAAATACGGCTCGAAGCGTCCTAAAGAATAAACCTCGCCCCCTCGGAGTAATCACATGTCTCGACGTAGTAAACCAGAAAAACACGAAATCCCGGGCGATGTGCGCTTTAATAGCGAGCACGTCCAGAACTTCATCAACCGCGTGATCAAGAGCGGCAAGCGTAGTGTAGCAACTACCATTGTATATGATGCGTTTGACATGATTGAAGATAGAACGAAACGCAGCTCTCTCGAAATCTTTGAGCTGGCCATCAAGAATGTATCGCCCATCCTCGAGGTAAAACCCCGTCGTGTGGGTGGAGCCACGTATCAGATCCCGATGGAAGTGCCTCCCTACAGGCGTTTCGCACTCGCTTCACGCTGGATCCTGCAGGGCGCCAATGCGCGCTCGGGGAAATCCTTTGCAGAGAAGCTGGCAGGCGAGCTCCTGGACGCCTCCAATAATACTGGTTCAGCCATCCGCAAGCGCGAAGAAACTCATAAAATGGCTGAAGCAAACCGTGCCTTTTCGCATTACCGGGCATAGGCTTTCAAATTACGCGAGTTATTTTGTAGTGGTCAAAGGTAACCTGTATGCCTCGCCAGTATCCTCTCGATCTGTATCGCAATATTGGCATTATTGCCCATATTGACGCTGGCAAGACCACCACTACCGAACGCATCCTTTTCTACACAGGCAAAACCCACCGCCTCGGATCAGTTGACGATGGTACCACAGTCACTGATTGGATGGAGCAGGAACGTGAACGAGGTATCACCATAGTTTCTGCGGCAGTTTCTGCTGAGTGGAAAGGTTACCAAATCAATATCATTGATACGCCAGGGCATATTGACTTCACTGCTGAAGTCCAGCGCTCACTACGTGTCTTAGACGGCGGGATCGTCGTTTTTGATGCGGTTCAAGGCGTTGAACCGCAGAGTGAGACGGTTTGGCGCCAGGCAGATCGCTACCATGTACCCCGCATCTGCTTCGTCAACAAGATGGATCGTGTGGGTGCTTCCTTTGAGCGGTCCATTGAAAGTATGAAGCATCGCCTGGGAGCCAATGTAGCTGCCATGCAGGTGCCGATCGGCAGTGAAGCGGCCTTCAAGGGTGTGGTTGACTTGCTCACCTTTAAGGCCATCGTCTGGGATGATACCCTGGGCACAGAGGCGATCGAAGACGAGATCCCGGCGGATCTCAAGGTCACCGTCAAGGAAATGCACTCCCGCTTGCTCGAGCAGATCGCAGAGACAGACGACATCCTGACGATGCGCTACCTGGAAGGTGATGAGATCGCCGTCGATGAGCTCAAAGCCGCTCTACGTAAGGCGACGATCACTGGAAAAATTACCCCCGTGTTCTGCGGGAGCTCTTTAAGAAATAAAGGCGTTCAGCTCTTGTTGGATGGAGTGATCGATTATCTGCCTTCCCCGGCCGATATCCCTCCAGTTGAAGGCATCCATCCCCATACCGGTCATACTGTTGAAAGACCGGCGGTTGATGATGCCCCAATGAGCGCATTGGTCTTTAAAATCGTCTCAGATCCCTATGTTGGGCGTCTGGCTTATATCCGGGTTTATTCGGGGAAGATTACCCAGGGCAGCATGGTGTTCAATCCCACCAAAGACCGCCGTGAACGGGTGGGGCGCTTGCTACGCATGTATGCTGACCGGCGGGAAGACATTACTGAGATCCTGGCGGGTGACATTGGCGCGGTGCTTGGTTTGAAGGATTCCTTCACCGGTGACACCCTGTGCGATGCCTCCAACCAGATTGTGCTGGAAAATATCACCTTCCCAGAACCAGTCATCTCGGTGGCGATCGAACCTCGCACTACGGCAGACCAGGACAAGATGTCGGAAGCCTTGCATAAGCTGTCTGACGAAGACCCGACCTTCAGGGTGCGGGTGGACGAAGAGACAGGCCAGACGATCATCTCTGGCATGGGTGAGCTTCATCTGGAAATCCTGATCGACCGTATGCTGCGTGAGTTCAGGGTGCAAGCCAGGGTCGGTAAACCCCAGGTGGCTTATCGTGAAACCATCACGAAGCCCGTGGATAAGGCAGAGTACCGCTATATCAAGCAGACTGGCGGGCGTGGCCAATATGGTCACGTGGTGCTGGCCATTGAACCGGGGGAACCCGGGACCGGCATCGCTTACGAAAATAAGATCGTGGGCGGCGTTATCCCCAAGGAATACCTGCCCGCTGTCGAAAAAGGCGTGCGTGAAGCCGCCGAAGCTGGTGTGCTGGCTGGATACCCGGTGGTGGATGTCAAGATCATGCTGACGGATGGCTCTTTCCACGAAGTCGATTCGAGCGACATGGCCTTCAAGATGGCTGCCTCGATGGCCTTCAAAGAAGCCATCCACAAAGCTGGGCCCATCCTGCAAGAGCCGATCATGAAAGTCGAAGTGATCGCCCCGGATGAATTTTTAGGTGAGATCATGGGCCAGCTGAACGCCCGCCGTGGAAATATCATTGGCACCGAAGTACGCCCTGGGAATACGCAGATGGTCACTGCGATGGTGCCACTGGCAGAGATGTTCGGTTACGCCACCGATCTGCGATCAGCCACCCAGGGAAGAGGCGTGTTTACAATGGAATTTGACCACTACTCTCAGGTATCTGAGAATGTGGCAAAGACAATATTGGCATAACTTTGGATCATTGTTTCATAGTCATCAAGGAGAACGTTTATGGCAAAGCAAAAATTTGA
>PQAL01000012.1:0-31922 GCA_003105035.1 Anaerolineales bacterium
TGACCGAGACGGCCACTCCTGAAGTGACTGAAACGCCGTCCCCTTAGAGCTATGTAAATAATTTGCGCGGCCTGATCATTCGCTCCCAATCCGGTTTTTACACCGTTGAAACACCAGCGGGAAATCTCACCTGCCAGCTGCGTGGCAAGCTGAAGCAAGGCAAACGCCTGGGTGATATTGTGGCGGTGGGTGATTGGGTGGAGGTGACCCCTCTTCACGAGGCAACGGGTACGATCGAGACGGTCGAACCACGCCTGCACCTGCTCTCACGCCTTGCCCCCACGCCACACGGCGAATATCACCAGATCATCATTGCCAATCCCGACCAGGCAGTCTTTGTTTTTGCCTGCGCCAAACCTGAACCGCACCCGGGCATGCTGGACCGTTTCCTGGTGGTGGCTGAGAAACAAGGTCTACCGGTGCTGATCGTGATCAACAAAGTGGATCTGGTGGGCCTTCCTAACGCCCAGGCGGCATTTAACCATTATGCTTCCCTTGGTTATCAGCTTATCTACACCTCCGCTCACACAGGCCAGGGGATTGATTCGCTGCGGCAGAACCTGCTTGCGAAGCTATCGGTTATGGCTGGCCCGTCGGGTGCGGGCAAGTCGAGCCTGCTGAATGCCGTTCAACCAGGCCTTGGGTTAGCGGTCCGCTCGGTGAGCCAGCAAACCCAAAAGGGCCGGCACACCACCGTGGTGCGCCAGCTCTTTCCACTCGTTGGCGGTGGCTATGTAGCCGACACGCCGGGCTTGAAAGCCCTTGCCCTATGGGATATCCAATCGGAAGAGCTGGATGGGTATTTCCCCGAGCTACGTGGCTTGGTTGGAGGATGTCAATTTAATAACTGCACCCATACCCACGAGCCAGGCTGTGCCGTTGTGTCTGCAGTTGAGCGCGGCGAAATTCATCCCGACCGTTATGCATCATATGTCAATATGCGGATGAGTCAGGACGAATCGTGATTAATGTAAAGCGCGCTTGGTTACAATAGTCAATTTAATTAATCCAGAAAGTTGTATAATCTATTCTGGTAATATGCTAAACAGAATATGTAGTGGAACAAAAAGCACCCACAAGACCTGGGCCCATCTTGTGTGGTTTTTCGTCTTAGAACCAGGTTTTCGTTTGAACCAATTAAGTTTGAGCGGAGTAATATAAAGAAGGACGTCGTTATGCTTATTGTTGCAGAGGAGAAGAAACCGAATCGGGATTCTCAATTGATCCTTGGTTTGCAAAACGGCAACCTCGAAGCGCTGGGCATTTTATATGACCGGCACCGTGGTTTGGTTTTTCGTACAGCTTTAGCCATCACGGGTGATGCGGAGGCTGCGGCAGATTTGCTCCAGGAGGTTTTTTTGCGCCTGCATCGTTTTGCCAGCCACGTGGATTGTGAGCGCCCTCTGGAACCCTGGTTATACCGCATGACCACCAACCTTTCATACACCTGGGTCAAGCGTCATAACCGACTGCTACGCCCCCTGGAAGATGTAGCAGATTGGCTCACCGGTAATCGCAAGGATTCGCCCGCTGTACGTTTGGAGATGAATGAATCGTGGCGGCACATCCAGCAAGCTTTGTCTTCCCTGCCCCTATCCCATCGCGGCGTGGTTGTCCTGTACTATATCGATGACCTATCCATTCAGGAGATTTCCGAAATTCTCGAAATCCCGGTGGGCACGGTGAAGTCACGTCTGCACTACAGCCGCCAGGCATTGAGAAAATCTCTGGATGTGCTTGAGAATCGGTCCTTACCCGATATGACGTATGAATTTACATAGGTATGATGGAGTGAGCATGTATTCGGATAATTCATTAGGTAGAATGTTAAAGAATTGGGTCGCCGAGCATCAACCCCCCACCAATGGTCGTGCCAGACTGCTCGCGCAAGCAGCAGTTGTCCAGCGCAAGAAGCGCGACTGGCCTTTATTGATCCCCAGACCGCAGTTCAACGATTATCCCATGCACAGCACGAATGAATGGTCGCAATCCCTTTGTTCCTGGTTTTTTGCCCAATCCATGAATGCGAGCGTGCAAGCTCGTTTATGATTTATGCACTTTAACATCTTATTGGCAGCCATCCTGTTGGTGGGATTAGTCTCCTGCACCCAAAAACCAGCCTCGTCGACGATCTCCCTACCAACTCCCCGGTTATCTTCTCCAGAGCAGGCAACCAGTACTACCCCTGCGCCGGCTGCGACCGCCACGATATTACCGCCCGCCGATCGCTTATTGACCATCTGCCTGGGAAGAGAGCCTGCTTCATTATATTATTATGATGCTGCATCGACCGCAGCACAGGATGTCCTGTCAGCTATCTATGATGGGCCAGTGGATATTCAGAATTATTCAGAACGTCCAGTGATATTGGAGGATCTTCCTTCATTAGCCAATGGTGGAGCAAGGATCCAACCCGTGGAAGTTAATGCCGGTGATTTAATCGTTGATCGTTTTGGAAATCCCGCCAACCTGGAGACAGGCGTAGAATATCGCCCGAGTGGTTGTACAGAGTACACCTGTACAGACACTTATACGGGTGATCAATCTGTTCGTATGGATCAATTAATATTGGATTTTAAGCTGTTGCCCGGGGTCAGTTGGTCGGATGGCACTCCTTTAACATCGGCTGACTCGGTCTATTCCTTCGAGTTGGCCCACAGCCTGTATCCCACGGTCCAACCCGAGCTGATCCGGCGAACCCAATCCTATCTGGCCCTGGACGAGTCCACGGTTGAGTGGACAGGTATCCCCGGCTACCAGGATGGCAATTATCATTCCAAGTTTTTTACCCCGCTACCCCTACATGCCTGGAAGGGCATTTCACCCGAGGAACTTCCCACCACTGAAGCTGCAGCACGCCTGCCAATTGGCTGGGGACCCTACGTGATTGACCAATGGATCGCTGGTGACCACATTTCGTTGCACAAAAACCCGCTGTACTTCCGGGCGGAGGAGAATTTACCCCGCTTTGACAACCTGGTATTTCGCTTTGTGGCTTCTCCTGATGAAGCCCTGGATGCCTTGCAGGCAGGTGAGTGCGATTTGATTGACCAGACAGCCATGCTTGAAGCTCAGAACCAGCGCCTGTCTGAGTTAGAGAAAACCGGCCAGGCCCAGTCTTTTTACCAGCTGGATGCCGGATGGGAGCAGCTATCCTTTGGGATTCAACCCCTGGATAGCCAACAGGTTAGCTTCTTTAATAACCAGGCAGTACGCCAGGCGATAGCGATGTGCGTTGACCGCCAGGCCTTGGTGGCGGGCCAATCCCTGGGCAGCCAGCTGCTCACCGATTCATACACGGCTCCCTCGAACCCGCTGTATTACACCGGCGTAAAGACATACGCGTATGACCCGCAAGCTGGCTCAGCCTTGCTTGCCTCGGTTGGCTGGCAGGACCCTGACAACGACCCCTCCACGCCGCGCATCGCCCAGGGCGTGCCGGGCGTGCCGGATGGCACTACATTTATTGTGGACTATCTGGTTTCCTCGGATGCCAGGGCTCAGGCGGATGCCCAGGCGATCCAGCCAATGTTAGCCCAGTGCGGTATCGCCACCCAAATCATCCCCAGCACCCCCCAGGAGTTCCTGGCAGCTGGTCCGGATGGTCCGGTTTTTGGCAGGGCATTCGACCTGGCTCAATTTGCCTGGGCGGTTTCGTATGAGCCAGCCTGCAATTTATTTCTCACCAGCGAAATCCCTGGCCCCTACCCAGAATATCCTAAGGGGTGGGGCGGCATGAATGCCAGCGGATTTAGCGATCCCGAGTTCGATCAGGCTTGCGTAAATGCGCTATTCTCGCTGTCAGATTCACCCCAGCATCAAGCACAGCATTTCCAGGCCCAGGAGGTTTTTTCAACGCAGCTACCCGCACTCCCCTTGTATCTTCATTATAATGTCTCGGCTGCTCGCCCAGATCTGTGCGGCTTCTCATCCACTTCGGCAGTCGATACACCTTTGTGGTACCTGGAGCAGCTGGACTATGGAAATGGCTGTTCTCGATAATTCCTTGACCGATTAGCTGTTTACAGGTATATTTTGTCAGCGTCTAGAGTGTTTTTTATGGTAGCTGAATATTTGAGAGGAGGTGATTACCGGATATTAAGCAAAAAAAGTATTGAGTATCCCGTAAGAATCCTAATAACCATTCTAACTATTAGTTCGGAGGAGAAATATGTTTAAGAAATTGTTTGTTGTTTTAAGCCTGCTGATCACCTTCAGCATGGTCTTGGCAGCCTGTGCACCAGCCACCACCGTGGTGACCCAGGTTGTTGAGCAAACCTCAGTCGTCAAGGAGACTCAGGTCGTTAAAGAGACCCAGATCGTTGAGGTCACTGCTGCACCTCAGGCGACAGCGACACCTCCCCCATCCACTCGCACGGGTGCCTGGGTGGATCAGATCGTCTTCACAGAGCAGAATGAAGCCAACGCCGCGGTTAAGCAGCTACAGGCTAACGACATGGACGTCTATGCTTATTCTGTGAGTGACGCCCAGCTCTTTGAAGAGGTCAAGGCCGATCCCAAGTTGTCGTACACCACGGCTTTCGGTTCTTATACGGAGCTGACCTTCAACCCTTGGGGCCCCACTTTTGAAGATGGCCGCCTGAACCCCTTCGGCAATCCCAAGGTCCGTGAGGCCATGAACTGGCTGGTCGATCGCAATTACATCGTCCAGGAGATCTACGGTGGTCTGGCAAAACCCAAGGTCACGAGCCTGAATAGCGCCTTCGTTGACTACGTCCGCTATATCGACACCGTACGGGCGCTGGAAGTCCAGTATGCCTATAATCCCGAGCAGGCCAAGACTGTCATCGATGCCGAGATGCAGGGCATGGGCGCCACACTGGGTAGTGATGGCAAGTGGCAGTTCAATGGTGCACCGGTAACCATCATCGCCATCATCCGCACGGAAGATGAGCGTAGGGAGATCGGTGACTACGTCTGCAACCAGCTCGAGACCATCGGTTTTGCCACCGATCGCCAGTACAAGACACGTTCGGAAGCCTCCCCCATCTGGAACCAGGGCGATCCGAAGCTGGGCTTGATGCACTTCTACACCGGTGGATGGATCACCACCGCCATCAGCCGCGATGACGCCACCAACTTTGGCTATTTCTATACACCCCTGGGTGGATCTTCACCGCTGTGGTCGAATTACGTGAATGACCCGGCCTATTACAAGGGTGATGGCAGTGGTGTGGCTGAAAAGCTGTGGGTCAATGATTTCAAGTCCATGGACGAGCGCAAAACCCTGTTTGACGAAGCGCTGGTATTGGCCCAGAAAGATTCAGTACGTGTCTGGCTGGTTGACCAAACCCCCTTCTCACCCCAGATAAAGGATTTGTCAGTCGCCTATGACCTGGCGGGTGGCGTGGCAGGCTCAAATCTTTACGCCCTGACGATCCGCTTCACCGATCGTGAAGGTGGCGTGATGAGAATTGGCCAGCCAGGCGTCTTGGTTGAGCCCTGGAACCCGGTGGCAGGCTCGAACTGGGTCTATGATGCCACACCTCAGCAGGCTACCGTGAGTGGGGCGGTTATGCCCGACCCGTACACTGGCCTGTACTTACCACTCCGTGCTGAGAGTGCTGATGTGGTCGTGCAGGAAGGCCTGCCGATTGCCCAGACTCTGGATTGGTTCACCCTGAGCACGGCAGCCTCGATCGAGGTCCCCGCGGATGCCTGGGTAGACTGGGATGCGGTAAATCAGAAGTTTATCACCGCCAGCGAGAAGTACACTTCCACCCTGACCGCCCTCACGAAGACCACCGTGACCTATCCTGCGGATATGTTCACCACGGTTAAATTCCATGATGGTAGCCCGATATCGGTGGGTGACTTCGTCATGTATATGATCATGAACTTCGATCTGGCCAAGACAGACAGTGTAAACTATGATTCGGCCATCCAACCCTTGCTGGACGCTTTCCTGTCTCACTTCAAGGGCATCGTGATCGAATCCACCGACCCGCTGGTAATCACCACCTATGATGATCGCTACTACCTGGATGCCGAGTGGATCGTAGCCTTCAATGGTACCTGGTGGCCAGCTCCAGTAACTGCTGCCGGTAGATCTGATGCTCCATGGCATACCTATGCCCTGGGCAACCTGGCCGACGCAGCTGTTGATCCGGAAATCGGGCAGGTGACCTGGTCAACCGATAAGGCGACTGCCAACAAGGTTGATTGGATGAGCTTTATTGCCGGCCCAAGCCTGGATATCCTCAAGGGCTATCTGGATAAGGCCCAGGCGGAAAACTACATCCCCTACGCCCCCACCATGAGCCAGTATGTGACTGCCGATGAAGCTACCCTGCGCTGGGCGAATCTGGCCACCTGGTATGCGCTCAAGGGTCATTTCTGGGTTGGCACAGGCCCGTTCTATCTGGAGAAAGCCTATCCGACTGAGAAGACCGTCTCACTGATGCGCTTCCCTGATTACCCCGACTTATCCGCCCGCTGGTCCATCTTCGGCGCACCCATGATCCCCGTGGTCGAGGTAGACGGTGCAGGAGAGGTTGCCATTGGCTCGGAATCCACCTATGATATCTATATCACCTTTGACAACGCACCCTATCCATCAGATAAGCTCGATGCAGTGAAATACCTAGTCTTCGATGCTACTGGTGCGGTCGTCTTCCAGGGTGATGCAACCATGGCCGAAGAAGGGCACTACACGGTAACCTTCTCCGCCGATGATTCTTCCAAGCTTGTGGCTGGTTCGAACAAGCTTGAGGTCGTTACCACCTCCAAGGTCGTTAGCATCCCTGGAATCACAGACTTTGAGTTTGTGGCCAAGTAGTGCGTACGACGAGTGTAACGAATACAAATTAATATATCAATGGAGGCAGGCTTTTGCCTGCCTCCATTGGAACCTAGCGTTTTGTTAATGAAAGTGAGGCTGCTATGAGCGAAGCCGTTGTTCCTATAGATGTCCAGACCGATGCCCAAATTAAGCGTAAAGCCACCCTGGGTACCCTTTCGCGGATTGCGCGCTATACTGTTGTGCGCATCATTGTCTTGTTCCTGACGGTGGTTGTGGCGGTTTACCTGACCATTATGATCGCCAATATGGGCGGATATGTCGACAAGATCCAGCGTGGGCAGATACAGGAAGCTGTCTCGATGCAGCTGGCCCTGAATCCTGCCTATAAGTCTCTGTCTGCGGCTGAAAGACAAGCTCAAACGGAGTCCATGATAGCCATCCAGGAAAAACGGTTGGGCTTGGACCAACCCTTCGTTGTGCGCAGCGGTATCTATCTGAAGGATGCCCTGACGCTCAACCTGGGGCGCGCTTTACAAATGGCCAGCGATAGCGGCTCGAAAATGGTGAAGAATATCATCCTCGAACGTCTGCCAGCCACCCTGGTCTTATTTGGTGTGGCAGATGTCTTTTTATTTGTCTTTGCAGTTCTCATCGCACTTTCTCTTTCCAGAAAATATGGTAGTTTTTGGGACAAATTTTTTATTGCCCTTACACCCACTTCATCCGCACCGGGATGGTTTTATGGCATCTTCCTGATCCTGATCTTTGCTTCTCTCCTGCACTGGCTGCCGTTTGGGGGGATGGTGGCTGCGCCACCCCCAGATAGCAAGCTTCTGTATGCTTTAAGCATGCTCAAACATATGATTTTACCGGTTATGGCCCTGACCCTCAGCCAGATCTTCTTGAGTGCTTATACCTGGCGCACCTTCTTCCTGATTTATTCCAGTGAAGATTATGTGGATATGGCCAAAGCTAAGGGTCTGACTTCACGGAATATCGAGCGCAGTTATATCCTCAGACCGACCCTGCCAACCATCATTACCAGTTTTGCTTTACTGGTTGTATTTATGTGGGGTGGGGCACCCATCTTCGAGACCGTCTTCCAGTGGCCCGGATTGGGGAGAGCCCTTTTCACAGCGGTTGGCCTCTACGATACACCCGTGATTGTTGGGTCAACGGTAATTTTTGCCTACCTGTTGGTGATTACAGTCTTCCTGCTGGATATTGCTTATGCCTTGGTAGATCCCAGGGTGAAAATTGGTGGAGGAAGCAGGCCGCAATGAAAGCCATTAAAAATACATTTAAAGAACTACTGCGTTATCCCTCGGCAATTGTGGGATTGGTAATTATTGGATTGTTATTACTTCTTTCAGTTTATGCGGTGATTTCCATTCCATATAAGCAGGCGATTATCCTCTGGCGTGGTGGTGAAGGCATCTGGTATAAGAGCCCCAGATATGCGCCACCTGCCTGGCTTAATTATTTCCGCAGAGACAAATTACCCGAGACGATTGTGCTGAGCAGCATGGATGGCACTGCCCCAAAAACCGTTACGCCGGGCGATCCAAATGGTAGCGTTGTGATTACTTATACTATTGACTATCCCTATTCTGGTTTTCCCCAGGATATCGCTATATTTTTTACTGCTAAGTACGATCAAAAAGAGCCTTTTGTTAATATGTCGTGGTTAACGCCGGATGGCAGGGAAATCAGGGTGGCAAATTTTGCCATATCCAAATTGGAAGCATACTACATTTCTCAGGATACCAAATTACAACGCAGGCTGGCAGGCTTACCACCTCAACAGGGGTTATTTGTCGCTGACCCAAAGGCGGGGTTAACCCCACCGGTTAATGGTACATATCAGCTGATCGTCGATGCAAGCACGTTTGAGCCTAATTCCGACGTGGATGCTGAAATGGTGCTTTACGGCCAGCTGTATGGTATTGCCGGAACTGATCACCTGCGCCGTGACCTGAGGGTGGCATTGCTGTGGGGCACACCGGTTGCCCTGGCATTTGGCTTGCTGGCTGCCCTGGGAACCACGGCCATAACCATGGTGATCGCCGCTATAGGCGTCTGGTTTGGAGGTTGGGCGGATGGGCTCATTCAGCGTATCACTGAAGTGAATATGGTCTTGCCCTTCTTGCCGATTCTGATCATGGTGGGCACCTTTTACTCGCATAGTATTTGGGTGATACTGGGGGTGGTTATCCTGCTGAGTATTTTTGGTGCGTCAATCAAGACCTACCGGGCAGTATTCTTGCAGGTCAAGGAGTCCTCTTATATTGAAGCGGCACGCGCCTATGGGGCAGGAAGCTCGCGGATCATATTTTCATACCTTGTGCCTCGCATTGTTCCTTTATTGATCCCGCAGTTAGTCACGCTGATCCCTAGCTTTGTCTTCCTGGAAGCAGGCCTGGCAATCCTGGGGCTGGGTGACCCGACCCTTCCCACCTGGGGAAAGATCATCAATGATGCCCAGCAGAATGGCGCCTTGTATAAGGGACTGTATTATTGGGTACTGGAACCGGCTGTATTTTTAATGATCACTGGTTTAGCTTTTGCTTTGTTAGGTTTCTCTTTGGATCGCATCTTTAACCCCAGGCTACGAGGGATGTAAGCGAATGACAGATACTGAACTACTACGCGTTGAAAATTTGAAGCTTCACTTCCGTACCACCCAGGGTGTAGTCCAGGCAGTGGATGGAGTGGATTTTAATCTCACCTATAACCGGGCAGTGGTGGTTGTGGGTGAGTCGGGTTGTGGAAAGACCTCCCTTGCCAAGGCGATCCTTCGTCTCCTGCCGCGTAATGTGGAGACGTATTCAGGCCATGTCTATCTGGATGGCACGGATGTGATGGCTTACGACGAGGAGGAATTCAGGCAGAATGTGCGCTGGATCAAGATGTCCCTGGTCCCCCAGGCTGCCATGAATGCCTTGAACCCGGTCATCCGGGTGGGTGACCAGGTGGCGGAACCCGCCATGATCCATCTCAATGTAAAACCGGATGAAGCCATGGTCATGGCGCGCAAGATGTTTCAGAATGTTGGTGTGCCAGCTGATTTCCTGGTGCGCTATCCTTTTGAGCTGAGCGGTGGCATGCGCCAGCGCTCGGCCATCGCCATGGCGCTGGTTACCTCACCCGTATTGATCGTTTTAGATGAGCCCACCTCTGCCCTCGATCTGCTCACCCAGGCCAACATCATGAATGTGCTCAAGCGCATTAAGCATGAATTTGAAACGAGCTATATCCTCATTACTCATGACATTGCCACCTCCAGCGAGCTGGCCGATGATGTGGCTGTGATGTATGCCGGCCAAATTGTGGAAGTTGGAGATACTCCTCGCTTCTTCCCCAACCCCCTGCATCCATACTCCCGTAAGCTAATGAACAGCGTGCCAAGGTTGCATGGCGACAAAGAGCCTGAGTTTATTGTGGGTCAACCCCCCAGCCTGATCAACCCTCCCACGGGTTGCCGCTTCGCTGCCCGCTGTCCATCCCGATTTGAGAAATGTGATGAAGAACCTCCCACCTTCACGGTCGAAGGTCGCCGAGTTAAATGTTGGTTATATGCATAGGACAGGTGAAGGAATGACAGAAAATACCCCAGTGATTACTGAAGTAAAACCAAGCGATGCTATTTCCACGGATGGAGCACTATTATCCATACAACATTTAAAGGTTTATTTTGAGCTCCGCCGTTTCGGATTCGGTTCCGCTGGTTTTGTGCATGCAGTGGACGATGTGTCATTCGATGTTGCCCATGGTGAAGCCATTGCAGTCGTTGGCGAGAGCGGTTGTGGAAAATCCAGCCTGATGAAGACCATCCTGGGGCTATACAAACCAACCGAAGGCAAGGTTGTCTATGAGGGTAAAGACCTCGGTGGTATGGAATCGAAAGTCTTAAAATGGTACCGCACCCAGGTCGGCTACGTACAGCAGGATCCTTATGGCGCCTTGCCTCCCTTCATGAGTGCCCAGCGCATCCTGGCTGAGCCGCTAATTATTGGCGGGATCAAGGATAAGGCAGAAATCTCCGACCGGATCAACCGCGTGATGACTGAAGTCAAAATGACTCCCGTGTCTGACTTCCTCACCAAGTTTCCACATATGCTCAGCGGTGGTCAGCAGCAGCGTATGGTCATTGCCCGCGCCATGATCATGAAACCGCAGTTCCTGGTGGCCGATGAACCCGTCTCGATGCTGGATGCCTCGGTAAGGGTGGAAATATTGAAGCTTCTGCGTGGTTTACAAGATACTTACCACCTGTCCGTTATTTATATCACCCACGACCTTTCGACAGTACGCTATTTCTCTGAGCGGGTCTTTGTCATGTATGCCGGTAAGATCATTGAAAAAGTAAAGATATTGGATCTCTTGCGCAACCCGCTCCACCCATATACCAATGCATTGCTGACGGGCACCTCTGAGCCAGATGCCAAAAATGCTACCACCTACAAGGAGGTCCCACCCGGAGAGCCTCCCAGCCTGGTTACGCCTCCACCTGGATGCCGATTCCATCCGCGTTGCTCAAAGATAATAAAAGGCTTGTGTGAAGTTCAGGAACCTCCTGAATTTAATCCGGAACCCGAACATACGGTTTTATGCTGGCTATATAAATGAAAACTATTCGTGGTGAATATCTGGTTGCGATTGGCTTTGTGATGGTCCTGCTGGGTGCCATCCTGCCTTTCTTGATTGTCATGAAGATCATCCCCTCCACAATCTTCTTAAACTTTTTTTCGTACTTTCTCTCCGTGGCAGGTTTGTTCCTGGGTATCATAGGCTTGGCATACGCAGTTCGTCTCCGGCAGCTAAAAAACCGAGACAAACCATTCTCCGATGCGCCTCCTCCAGACGACCGCCGGGATTGGTAATCACGTTCTTTTCAACGAACTTTTACTAATCTTCTGAGTAATAATATATGGAGTAGTGGAACCCGTTTTCGTTTGAAATTAAAGAAAGCGGGTATTTTTTTCAAACAAAAGACATAATCAAGTATGGAACCCTCAGGGAACAAACCCTCATCCAGCACGTTTTCAAGGGTTATTAAGTATGTATCGGTCCGGGCGCTAACCCTGGCTATTATTATTTCCATAGGGATTTTCCTTGCCATTGTGCTCATCAACTATGGGGGATATATTGACAATATTCACCGGGCGGATATTGGTGAAGCATTAAACTTTGTTTCGCTGAGTATGCCCGGTGCGACGGTTGAGCAGGTTGCCCGGGCCACCGAAGAATTACGCTGGAATATGGAGGAAGCCTTCGGCTTGCATAGGCCTTTCCTGTTGCGTTGTGTCCTCTGGTGGTACGATACCCTGACCTTCAATTGGGGGCAAACTTATCAATTTGGAATTACCGGTTTTGGGTCGGGCGTTCGACCGGTGAGCAGCGTCGTTCTGGAACGCGTGCCGTACACGCTTCTGCTGGCAGGGGCGACGAATTTCCTGCTGTTTTTTACCAGCATGTACGCAGCCCTTAGCTTATCCAAGAAAAATGGCAGCTTCATTGACAGGTTAGCTGTCAGCCTGTCGCCTTTATCAGCGATCCCCAACTGGGTATATGGCATTATCTTGACGGTCATTTTTGCAGGGGAGCTCCACTTGCTGCCCTTCAACGGGATGTTTGATACCTTCCCGCCCGCTACAAAATTAGGCTACATTCCCATCGTGGCGAAACACATGATCCTGCCGGTGACAGCTATATTCTTGGGGATATTTTTCTCTGCCCTGTATACCTGGCGGACCTTTTTTCTGATCCACGCTGGGGAGGATTATATGGAGCTGGCATATGCCAAGGGAGTGCCTGCCAGGATTATTGACCGCCGTTATGTGCTTAAACCAACCCTTCCATATATCATCACCAGCTTCATGATCCTGTTGATCACTTTTTGGCAAGGCATCATCGTTTTGGAAGTTTTCTTTGACTGGCCGGGATTAGGCCAATTATTCATGAACTCCATCACTCGTAAAGATACGCAGGTGACGATTGGTATCGTTACCGTCTTTGCGATGCTCTTGGGATTTTCGATCTTCTTGCTGGATATTATCTATGCTTTGGTTGATCCGCGGGTAAAAATTGGCAGTGATAGTCAAACCACCAAGCCAATCCAGCCTCACAAAAAAGGTTTCCTGTTCTCACTTTCTTCAATTTCCCTCTGGCTTTCAAGGAACACCATTGGAAGATTTGCTTCGCTGGGTCGAAATCGCCCTGCGCTTTCTGGTCAGCGTTACCTAGCCACGGCTGGAGTTACTCGCTCCTCGAGGAATACAGCCTCTCCTCCTCGCTCATCTATGGCCAGCTACTCACGCCAATCGCCAACTGATGTAGTTTGCCCGTACCTGAAATTAGAAAATATGCGCGGGGTGGCTCTTTATGCCCCCGCCTCTCGCTGTCGTTGCTATGTGCACGGCCAGCCAGAGCGAGTTGGTGACGCGTATCAGGCGAAGGTTTGCCGGGTTCAAAAATATCACGACTGTCGGCGCCTGAAAGATACCTCAACTCGCACAGAAAAAGGGATGGGTAAAAGTTCATCGGACCTATCGAGATTAAAACCCCAAAAGATGGGCGGCATAAATCTCTCACTTCAGGAGCTTTTTCGTTTTCCCTTAGCGGTGGCGGGAGTGTTGATCATTATTGCCTTGATCGGAGTTTCGATTTACACCGTGATCGCTATTCCATATAGCGAGGCAATTTCACAATGGGTACCTGATACCGAAACAAGATATACGACCCCCAAAAATGCTCAGCCTACCTGGGTGAACTGGTTCCGCAAAGATCCCTTGCCTGCTACCATCGTT
The DNA here is from genome assembly GCA_003105035.1 of Anaerolineales bacterium. Lineage (NCBI taxonomy): Bacteria > Bacillati > Chloroflexota > Anaerolineae > Anaerolineales > Anaerolineales bacterium. The sequence continues at coordinate 13,573 of PQAL01000012.1, forward strand.
CAGGATAGCGCCGATGGTCAGGCAGCCAAGGTAATCATTCCTGAAAGTAATGGCATCATGGACGAGACCATTACTTATACGATCGACTATCCGTATAGCGTTTTTCCAAAGGATCTGCTCATCATCTTCAATGGGCAGTATGAGAAAAAGCCATTTGTCATCCTTACATGGACCACGCCGGATGGTAGAGAATTCAAGCTGGGGAACTTTTCTGCAGTCTCGACCCAACGTTATCTTGTTTCACAGGATCTTCCTAAAAAGTATCTTACCGCGGGAGCATTCGTGAAGAAGGGAATTCTCGAATCAGAGTCTGCCGGGCCTTTTGCAGTTCAAGCGATTTTTCAAAATCCGGATAATCCCGAGTTTCCCACTCCCGTAAAGGGAAAATACACGCTACGGATTGACACTACGTTGTTTGAAGAAAACGCTAACCTGGATGCTGAGGTAATCCTATACGGTCAGGTGTATGGTTTGGCCGGTTCGGATGACTTGCGCAGAGACTTGATGGTGCCCTTATTGTGGGGTACCCCGGTAGCCCTGGCTTTTGGCTTCCTGGGTGCCATAACCACGGGTGTGCTTGCCATGCTCATTGCCGGGGTAGGGGTCTGGTATGGTGGCTGGCTGGATAACCTAATCCAACGCCTCACCGAGGTGAATATGATTCTGCCGACATTGCCGATTGCCATCACCATTTACTACCTCTATTCAGATAGTATCTGGGTAATATTAGGAGTAATCATCATCCTGAGTATCTTCGGTAGCGCCATCAAAACCTACCGGGCCGCTTTCATTCAAGTTAAAGAAACCGGGTACATAGAAGCCGCCCAGGCTTATGGCGCTAGCAACTGGCGTATTATCCGCCACTATCTGGTTCCTCGCATCCTTCCATTGCTGATTCCTCAACTGGTTATCCTGGTCCCCAGTTACGTGTTTTTTGAAGCCACCCTGGCTTACCTGAATATCAGCGATCCCAAGCTCCCCACCTGGGGCAAGGTGATTTATGATGCGCTTACCAGAGGTGCTTTTCATGGGTACTACTATTGGGTGCTTGAGCCGGTTGCTTTGATTATCATCACCGGGTTGGCGTTTGCAGTGGTGGGCTTCGCCCTGGATAGCATCCTCAATCCAAAACTGCGCAAGATCTAGCTCCGTGTACCATTTACTGGTTCGGCGATACCTGTTTCCTCAGCGGGTTGCCGGAATACAAGTTTATAGATTAGAATAAGCCTATCAGCAGATAAGTCAACTACATATTGATTATTATCCAGGTGTTTTCCCGGCTGATTGACCCCCTAAGTGGGGTAGCCGTGATAGTGGAGATCAGCGATTGCCTAATCTTGCAGAAAAGCCCCTACTTGAAGTACATAATCTCAAGACCTATTTTTTCACCGAGGATGGTGTGGTCAGGGCCGTGGATGGAGTGAGTATTTCGGTCAGCCGCGGTGAAATACTGGGTTTGGTCGGAGAATCTGGTTGTGGTAAAAGCGTTACCTCACTTTCCATCATGGGGCTGATCAGCAGCCCGGGTAAGGTGGTGGAGGGCGAGATCCTCTTTGAGAACCGCAACCTGCTCGCTTTATCCGAAGCAGAGATGGTGACGATGCGTGGCAACCGCATCTCAATGATCTTTCAGCAACCGCAATCCAGCCTCAACCCGGTCTTCAGGGTGGGAGATCAGGTGGCTGAAGTACTGCAGATCCACAAGCATCTGAGCAAAGAAGCTTCGTGGAGCAAAGCGGTTGACCTGCTCCGCCAGGTGGGTATCCCGGATGCCGAAAAGCGCGCCCGGGCATACCCGCACGAGATATCAGGTGGGCAGGCGCAGCGCGTGATGATTGCCATGGCCCTGGCACTGAATCCTCAACTGCTCATCGCGGACGAACCAACCACCGCACTGGATGTCACCATCCAGGCTCAGATTCTGGATTTGATGCGTTACCTGCGCACGCACATGGACACAGCCGTGATCCTGATCACCCATGACCTGGGTGTGATTGCCGAGATGGCTGACCGGGTGGCGGTGATGTATGCCGGGCGTATCGTCGAGCAGGCCGAAATTAAAAACCTATTTAAACTTCCCTTGCATCCTTACACCCAAGGACTGATCGCCTCAATCCCCATCCTGGGCACTGTGAAGGATGTGCTGGAAGTGATTCCGGGGACGGTACCCAATCTGGTGAACCTACCGCCGGGTTGTAAATTTGCTTCCCGCTGCCGGGCGATGATGGAGCACAACCTGTCCATTTGCAACCAGGTGGAGCCACAGCTTGTCGCCATTGGGCCCGATCACCTTTCGCGCTGCTGGCTGTACCAGGATTATGAAGGCCATCAGGCTCCTTTAAAGTTCAATTGACCAACCCTCCAGGAGATGTTTTGTGACAAATCTGGCTGCACCCCCTGCTAATATATCTGACTTGATCGAAGTCAAGGACCTGGTTAAATACTTCCCAGTGCGTGGGGGAATCATGCAGCATGTGGTGGCCTGGGTACAGGCTGTGGATAAGATCAGTTTTAACATCCGCCAGGGTGAGACCCTTGGCCTGGTGGGTGAATCGGGTTGTGGCAAGACCACCGTCGGGCGCACCATGCTGCGCCTGATCGAGCCTACCAGCGGTTCAGTGCTCTTTGAGGGCGTGGATGTATCTAAGCTCAAAGGCGCTGATTTAAAAATGATGCGCCGCAATATGCAGATCATCTTCCAGGACCCATATGCCTCCCTGGACCCGCGCATGCCGATCGGTGAATCGATCGCCGAGGGGTTGAAAATCCATAATATCGGCACCTCCCGCCAGCGACTTGAGATGGTGGTTGAGATGCTGAACAAGGTTGGCATGGAAGATTACCACGCCCGGCGCTTCCCGCACGAATTTTCAGGTGGCCAGCGCCAGCGCATCGGGATTGCACGCGCTCTAGCATTGCGCCCCAAGTTCATCGTGGCCGATGAACCAGTCTCTGCCCTGGATGTTTCCATCCAATCCCAGGTGCTCAACCTGCTTAAGGATCTGCAGCGTGAATTCAACCTTACCTATCTGTTCATTGCCCATAATCTAAGTGTGGTTGAGCACATCTCCGACCGGGTGGCAGTGATGTACCTGGGCAAGATGGTCGAGCTGACCACACGTGAAGACCTGTTCCGGCAGCCGCTTCATCCCTATACCCAGGCATTGATGTCTGCCATTCCCATTCCGGACCCTGAGTTGAAACGTGAACGCATCATCCTGCAGGGTGATGTCCCCAGCCCCTTGAATCCCCCCAGTGGTTGCCGCTTCCACCCCCGCTGCCCGGTCGTGATGGATCAGTGCAGCCGCGAGGAACCACCCTTTCATGAAGCCAGCTTTGACCACATGGCAGCCTGCTGGAAGCTGGAGTAATTCCACAAGTTTAGCTAAAAAAAGCCGCCATCAGGCATACACTGTTGCTACTGCCTGCTGTGGAGTAATCATATTGTTGGGTGGTTTTGGTTTTAAACGCCCACTGGCTGATATGATTTTAAAACCGTGATAGAATGATTCCATCATGGGTCCTTACCGGCTTTTAGTAGTCGAAGATAATCATGAGGTCAGGCGCATGGTCACTGCCAGCCTCAAAACACTTGGCGAGGAGGTCGAGGTCCTGGAGGTGCCTTCTGCTGAGGAGGGGTTGGTCGTATGTAGCTCACAACCCATCGACCTGGTGGTGATCGACTTCCGCTTGCCTGGCATGTCGGGCTTTGATTTGGTCACCCGGCTGCGCAAGCGCAAGCCTGAAACGAAAATAATCCTGGTCACCGGGGTTGAAGATGATGTTATCCGCAAGCAGGTGGCTGAAGCCGAGGTTGCTGCCTATTTCTTCAAGCCAATTGATATCAACACATTTCTGGAGGCGGTAAAACAGGCCCTATCTGCCGGTGATGCAGCATTCAGCTCCGCTGAAACAGCTCCTCATCCGACCCCAATTGCCATTGCTCCTCCGTTAAAAGATGAACCATCCGGGTCTGCCACCTCCAGCCAGCCTGCAAAGGAAGAACCAGTCTCCACCCTCCATGAGCGCCTCGTGGAGTTAAAAAAGCAGGTCAAGGCTGTTTCAGCGATGCTGGCCAATGATTCCGGTCAGATCATAGAAGAGGCAGGCGCAGCCTCAGCCATTACCACCGGTTCCCCTCTGCTCTCTGCATTGATGCATGCATTTCGCGCCAGCCTGCACGTTTCTCAGGCAATGGCGAGGGGTACCAGTGAAAGCCTGTTATATTTCACTGCACCCCGGCAGTGCATCTATGTGGCTCCGGTTGGCCTAAACCATACCCTGTTCGTCGTCACTGCCGGCTACTTTGGCCCGGATAAGCTGGGCATGATCTACCATGCCATTCACCTGGCTGTGCGTGATCTGCAAACAGCCCTTGCCGCTCAGGCGGCTGCCCCAAAGGAGAGTTTACGCATCGAGCTACCGCCGGATGTCACCGTAGATAAGGAAACCCTGGCGAAGGTAGAGAGCATGTTCGCCCATGCGCCACGGGTGGCTAACCGGGAGCGCGCTGACGGCTTTTGGGAGAGTTCCGAGGATGGTAGTGCGCTGGATGCCGTCCAGCCCAAGGATAAGCTGTCTTATGAGCAGGCACGGCATCTGGGTCTCGCGCCTGAAAAGGAAAAGGATGCCTAGGCCTCCCAGCCTCGATCGATCCCCTGCAACCAGGAACAGCATGAAAATATGATAAAATACCACTCGCTCGGCGTTCCGGGCGTTTTATTGGGGCATGGTGCAATGGCAGCACAGCAGACTTTGGATCTGTTTATTCTGGTTCGAGCCCGGATGCCCCAGCTAGTTACAGTAGATGACAGCTTATTATGATTAACGCAAAGTCACCATGGCGTAGATGCAGCCGATGCTGATACCCAGTCGACATTGCGTTTTTGTTTTTATGGAGGAATGATGAAATTCTCCGCAGTCATCCTTGCCGCTGGGCAAGGGACACGCATGAAATCCAGCCTGCCCAAGGTGCTTCATCATATAATGGGAAAGCCCATGGCATGCTACGCCCTGGAAACAACCCAGGCAGTGACAGGTACTCGCCCGGTGATGGTGATTGGCCATGGGGCAGACCGGGTGCGCCAGGCACTAGGTGACCGGGTTGATTATGTGCTCCAGGAGCCTCAGCTTGGCACCGGTCATGCCCTGAGCCAGGCTGAAGAATTGCTGGCTGGCCAGGGCGATCTGGTGCTGGTAACTTATGCTGACATGCCCCTGCTAACCAGTGCCACCCTAGGGAAGCTGGCGGAGATGGCCGATAGCCACTCTGACCCCGTCAGTATGCTGACCGTATCTGCCGCTGAACCGCGCGGTTTTGGGCGCATCCTGCGTGATATGGATGGGCGCATCCTCGGTATCGTTGAAGAAGCCCAAGCTACCCCTGAACAGCTGCAAATTCACGAGCTCAACCCTGGTGTATATTGCTTCCGGGCAGAATGGCTGTGGCCCGCATTAAAGCGTATCTCACTTTCCCCGCGAGGAGAGTATTACCTGACGGATCTGGTAGGTATGGCGGTGCAGGAAGGCTATACCATCCGGAGCGTTTCTATGGAAGACCCCGATGAGGTGATCGGAATCAACACACGTGTGCACCTGGCTCAAGCGGAAGCATTGTTGCGTATGCGCATCAATACGCAATGGATGCTGGCAGGTGTGTCAATGATTGACCCCACTCAGGTTTATATCGAGCCCGAGGTCAGCCTCGGTCCTGATACCATCCTGTGGCCAGGCACATACCTGCACGGAAACACCCAGATTGGGGCAGGTTGCGTAATCGGCCCCAACACGATCATCCGCAATACCCGGGTGGGTGATCATTGTAAGCTGCTGGAATCGGTAATGGAGTATGCTGTGCTGGAAGACCATGTGGACATGGGGCCTTTCTGCCACCTGCGCAAGGGTGCCTATCTATGCAAAGGTGTGCATATGGGCAATTTTGGGGAGGTCAAAAACTCCACCCTTGGGCCAGGGTCGAAGATGGGGCATTTCTCGTACCTGGGTGATACCACACTTGGCCCGGATGTGAATATTGGCGCCGGTACAATCTCCTGCAATTATGACGGGGAGCATAAATTCCACACCGATATAGGGGAGGGAGCCTTCATCGGCTCCGATACCATGCTGGTTGCGCCAGTCAAAATCGGTGCAGGCGCCAAAACCGGGGCGGGGGCAGTAGTCACCCGTGATATCCCTGCCAACTCGCTTGCGGTGGGCGTGCCCGCCCGGGTGATTAAAGAGATCAAGAAGTGAACCATTACCTGATCATTTTCGGTCTGCTGGTCATGCTCGCCCTGGATGGGTACACCATCGCCTTCCGTAGCGCCCTTCAAAGTGCCAGCCTGGCCCGTTTGCTTGCTTTGCGCGAAGAAATGGAGCGGAAAGTCAACCAGACTGTCAGCTTGCTACATGCCCCGCATGAGTGGCAGGCTGCCAGTAACCTGCTCCAGCTGCTGGCGCGCTTTTTAGGTGCCAGCTTGCTGCTGGCCTTGTTTTTTCCTAAAGAACTTGCCCTCTCCGGCATGTTGATCATGCTGGGTGTTTTGGTACTCGCTGCCGTGGTGGTGTTCTGGCTAGAATGGGCGGTGGAATTCTGGGTCACCAGCCACCCTGAAACCTGGGCAATGCGGCTGGCACCCTCAGTGCGTACCACCATGGTGATCCTCTCCCCTGTCCTGCTGTTGCCATTGGCCATCGGCCGGCGGCGTGGGGATGGTCAGGAACAGATCAGCACGGTCACCGAGGAAGAGCTGAAAAGCATGGTGGACGCAGGGCATGAGGGTGGCGTTTTGGAAGGCGATGAGCGCCAGATGATCTACTCGATCTTCGAGCTGGGAGATACCCTCGTACGCGAGATCATGCTGCCGCGCATCTACATCAACGCCTTAGAAGCCACCACCCCCTTGAACGAAGCTGTGGATGAGCTGATCAGATCAGGCCACTCGCGTATGCCTGTGTATGAGGAGACGGTCGACAACGTTTTAGGACTGCTATATGCCAAGGACTTGTTGAAGGTGTGGCGCCAGGGTCAAAAGATCGAATCACTGCGTAGCCTATTGCGGCCGGCTACTTTCGTGCCGGAGGCCAAGAAGGTGGATGAGCTACTGGAGGAAATGCAGCAGGGTCATGTGCACATGGCCATGGTGGTAGATGAGTATGGTGGCATTGCCGGGCTGGTCACTCTGGAGGATATATTCGAAGAAATAGTGGGGGAAATTCAAGATGAATACGACCAGAGTGAAGAAGCCCCCTATATACAAATGGGTGAAGAGGAGTATGTATTTCAAGGCAAGGTTGACTTGAGAGATTTCAATGAAGTGATGGATAGCCAGCTGCCTATGGAAGAGACCGAGACGCTGGGCGGCTTTATCTACGAGCAGGTGGGGCGTGTGCCGACCAGCGGAGAAAGCCTGCAGGTGGGGGATATCACCCTGACTATTGAGCAGGTTACCGGGCGGCGTATCCGCAAGGTGCGAGCCAAGAAGCAACTGCAAGCGACTCAGGAGGAGAAGCTAAATGGCGAATAAACTTACCGACGAGGTGCGTAGCCATCTGATTGGTTTGGCAACGGATGCGCGGGAGCAGGCCTATACTCCCTACTCGAATTACAAGGTGGGGGCAGCGTTGTTGACCTCGTCTGGCAGGTACTACACTGGTTGTAACATAGAGAACGCTGCCTATCCCGATAGCATCTGCGCGGAGCGTGTGGCGGTCTTTAAGGCCGTCTCAGACGGGCAAAGTGAGCTTCTTGCCATTGCGGTGGTAACCAGTAACGGCGGCACCCCCTGCGGTTCCTGCCGGCAAGTGCTGGCCGAGTTCGGCCTGGAGACAATGGTGATCATAGCGGATATTACCGGGCAGGTGCGGCAGGAAGCCAAACTTAAGGACTTGCTGCCCGGGGCATTCACGCCTGTAGATTTGAAGAGGAGGTGAAATCAAAGGCTAATTATCAAGGAAGAATAAGCTGGTAATCAAGAAAAATATCACATTGCAAACTTTTTATCTGTGTGCTACACTTATTAGTACGTTTTTACACCAACCCAAACAAAAAATAAGAGGAGAGATCGTATGAAGAAATTATCAACAATTTTGGCTGTACTGTTGATTGCTTCTATGGCGCTAGCAGCCTGCGCACCGGCAGCAACACCAACAGCTGAACCGACGGTACCCGCGGCCGCCGTTACTGAGGCACCGCAACCGACCGCCGTACCCCCCACCGAAGCACCTCCAGCGCTGAAGGTCTGCCAGGTGACTGACACGGGCGGTATCGATGACAAATCCTTCAACGCCACTGCCTGGAAGGGCGTCACTGATGCTGAAACCCAACTCGGAGTCGAAGGAAAATATCTTGAATCGCAGCAACAAACCGACTACGAGAAGAACATCAATGCTTTCATCAGCGAAGGGTGCAATCTGATCATCACTGTTGGCTTTTTGTTGGGCGACGCGACCAAAGCTGCCGCCGAGGCCAATCCAGACCAGAAGTTTTCCATTGTAGACTATGCCTATGATCCTGCGATTCCTAATGTCCTGGGTCAGGTTTTTGCTACTGATCAGGCAGCCTTCTTAGCAGGGTATGTAGCCGCCGCGGTTTCGAAAACCGGCAAGGTAGGTACCTTCGGTGGCATACAGATCCCCACCGTCACTACCTTCATGGATGGCTATGCCATGGGTGTCAAGTATTACAATGAAAAGAATGGCGCCAAAGTGGAAGTCTTAGGTTGGGATCCTGCTACTCAGACCGGCCTGTTCACTGGTAACTTTGAGAGCACCGATGACGGCCGTACCATGGGTCAGTCCCTGATGGACGAAGGCGCCGATGTCATCATGCCCGTGGCAGGGCCAGTTGGTTTGGGCACTGCAGCTGCAGCGCTTGAGCGCGGTGGCACCTACATCGTGGGCGTGGATAATGACTGGTACAACACTTCACCTGAATATGCCAGCATCCTGCTCACCTCCGTGTTGAAGAACATGGACATCACCACCCTCGAGGCCATCAAGTCTGTTCAGGATGGTACCTTCCAGGGCGGGGTGACCGTCGGTACACTGGAGAATGGTGGCGTTGGTTTGGCTGATTTCCATGACCTGGCTTCAGTCGTTCCCGACGCAGTCAAGACAGATCTAGAAACCGTAAAAGCTGGTGTTATCGATGGCTCGATCAACGTCAAGCCAGCCGCGCCTGCGGCTGTCACGGCTTGCCAGGTGACCGACACGGGCGGTATTGATGACAAGTCCTTCAACGCCACTGCCTGGAAGGGTGTAACCGATGCCGAGACCAAGCTACAGAACGTCACCGGTAAATACCTCGAATCACAGCAGCAGACAGATTATGAGAAGAACATCAACGCCTTCATCAGCGAAGGCTGCGATCTGATCATCACCGTTGGCTTCCTGTTGGGAGATGCCACCAAGGCAGCTGCTGAGGCCAATCCAACCCAGAAGTTCTCCATCGTAGACTACGCCTATGATCCTGCGATCCCCAACGTCCTCGGGCAGGTCTTTACAACCGATCAGGCAGCATTCCTGGCTGGTTACCTGTCTGCAGGCATGACCAAGACTGGTAAAGTTGGTACCTTTGGCGGTATCCAGATCCCCACTGTCACCGCCTTCATGGACGGTTATGCTCTGGGCGTTAAGTACTACAATGAGAAGAATGGCACCACTGTGGAAGTCTTAGGTTGGGATCCCGCCACCCAGACCGGTTTGTTCACCGGTAACTTCGAGAGCACCGATGACGGCCGCACCATGGGGCAATCCCTGATGGATGAAGGCGCCGACATCATCATGCCCGTGGCTGGCCCCGTCGGCTTGGGGACTGCAGCTGCTGCCCTCGAACGCGGCAACACCCTCATCGTTGGTGTGGATAATGACTGGTTCGTTGCTTCACCCGAATATGCCAGCATTGTCCTGACTTCTGTGTTGAAGAATATGGATATCACCACCTTCAACGCTATCAAGGATATCCAGGCAGGTACTTTTGCTGGCGGCGTTACTGTTGGTTCCTTGAAGAACGGTGGTGTTGGTCTGGCTGATTTCCATGATCTTGCCTCTCAAGTTCCAGATACACTGAAGACCCAGCTGGAGCAGGTTAAGGCAGACATCATCGCTGGCACGATCAAAACTACACCATAATCTCTTAATGCTCTAAAAAAAGGGGCTGGTACTAGCCAGCCCCTTTTTTCTTATAAGACCTTATCGCTCATGGTAAAATGATATTATCTCTTTTTTGATTTAACAATTAATTTTCATCATCTTTGTTCATTATCCTTGATGGGCGAAGACGAATCCGTGTTATCTTGGAGTGTGAACAGTTATGGCGCCAATCCTAGAACTACGCGGTATTACGAAGCAATTTCCTGGCGTGTTAGCCAACGATCACATCGATCTGACACTCGAGGCGGGGGAAATTCATGCCCTATTGGGCGAAAATGGGGCGGGGAAGACCACCTTGATGAATATTCTTTATGGGCTTTATCAACCGGACGAGGGCGAGATCATTGTCCGAGGCAAGCCGATTAAAGTCCATTCACCCAGTGATGCGATTGCCAGCGGCATTGGAATGGTTCACCAACACTTCATGCTGGTGCCGGTGTTCACCGTCACCGAGAATGTCATGTTGGGAGATGAAGCCACCAAACCAGGCGGTTTTCTTGACCGCAAAATCGTCGCCGATAAGATCCGCCAGATTTCTGAGCAATATAAATTAGAGGTCAACCCCGACGATTACGTGCGCGATCTTCCTGTCGGGGTCCAGCAGCGGGTCGAAATCATTAAACTGCTTTACCGAGAGGCGGACATTCTGATTTTAGATGAGCCGACAGCTGTGCTTACCCCTCAAGAAGCAGATGAGCTGTTCAAGATCATGCATTCACTGGTTGAGCAGGGCAAGTCAATTATCTTCATCACGCATAAACTGCGCGAGGTGATGGAGATTTGTGAGCGGATAACTGTCATCCGCAGAGGCAAAGTAGTTGGAAGCGTCACCCCAGCCGAGGCGGATAAAAATAAACTTGCTGAAATGATGGTTGGCCGGGCGGTGATCCTGGAGATTGAAAAGAAACCACCTCAGCTTGGGGATACGGTGCTGTCTGTCCAGGATTTGAAAGTCCTGGACCAAAGGCGCCAGCTGGCCGTGGATGGTGTGTCCTTTGATGTACAGGCGGGGGAAGTCCTCGGTGTGGCAGGCGTCCAGGGCAACGGACAAACCGAGTTGGTTGAGGCGCTGACAGGGTTAAAAGCTTCCGAAGAGGGGAGCATAAAATTCCTTGACAAGGACATCACCAAGTCGAAACCGCGCCAGATTACTGAATTAGGCTCGGCGCATGTCCCTGAGGACCGCCAGCAGGACGGTTTGGTCCTATCGTTCCCTCTCACCGAGAACTTAGTGATGAATACATATTACTTACCTCCCTTTTCAAAAGGTGTTGTGTTACAAAAAGGGACGATCATTAGTACTGCCAACCAGCGTATTCAGGAATTCGATATCCGCACTCCCGGCCCAATGGTAACAGCCGGCTCGCTCTCTGGTGGTAACCAGCAGAAAGTCATCGTTGCGCGCGAGTTCTCGCGGCCGATCAAGCTCCTGATCGCCTCCCAACCCACACGCGGTCTGGATGTAGGTTCCGTGGAATATATTCACGGGCGCATCCTGCAGAAACGCGATGAAGGGTGTGCTGTGCTATTGGTCTCTTCCGAGCTGGATGAGATCATGCAGCTGGCGGATCGTATTGCAGTCATGTATCGCGGCAAGATCATTGATATTGTGCCCGCGGAGAAAGCTACCAAGGAAGGGGTTGGATTGCTGATGGCGGGTATCCACCCTGATGCTTTAGCTGAGCAACCTTGAGAGAGGTAAACAGCATGAGTGATGACAAACTGAATGCAAAGCCTGAAGAAGGAGCTCAAGAAGCCCCGAAACCGGAGAAGAAGGACGCCGGGAAGATTTTTTTGGAAGAGGTAACCGCTGGCCCCCCCAAGCATTTGCCTCGCTGGAGGCGTACCTTACAATCTATTCTGGTCCCTATCCTGGCAATCTTTTTGGGAATGGTGTGTGGGGGCATCATCATTATCATCACTTCCGAATCGGTTTGGGCGGCTTTTCAGGTATCGATAGGAGCAGGCCTTAAAGAGGCCTGGAATGTGGTAGCAACCGCCTATAGCGCCTTGTTTGTTGGTGCCTTTGGTCGGCCGGGGGATCTCATTAAGGCACTCGCCAGCGGTGATCCTAAGCTGATCAACCTGGCGATCTACCCGTTTACCGATGGGCTGGTGGCTGCCACGCCGTACATCTTTGCTGGACTGAGTGTGGCATTCGGTTTTCGGGCTGGGTTATTCAACATTGGTGCCGAAGGTCAGCTGTTTTTAGGTGCAATTTTTGCAGCTTTCGTTGGTTATTCCTTTAAAGGGCTGCCCTGGTTTATCCACATGCCCCTTGCGTTTCTGGCGGGGGCTGTAGGGGGAGGTCTCTGGGGCTTCATCCCTGGCTGGTTGAAAGCTAAAACCGGAGCTCATGAGGTCATTAACACGATCATGATGAATTACATTGCCTTCCGGTTGAGCGATTGGCTTTTAACCGGTCCGATGAAACGCCCCGATTCATTCAATCCGGTCAGCCCGACCATCCAACCCGGCGCAGAATTACCAACCTTCTTTGGGGCACCAGTGCGCTTCCATCTTGGTTTTTTTATTGCTCTGCTGGTAGCCTGGCTGGTGAGCTGGTACCTGTTCAAGACGAGATGGGGCTTTGATTTACGCACCGTAGGTACCAACCCGCGCGCTGCCCGCTACGCTGGCATGAGCGTTACGATGCAGATCATCCTGGGGATGACCCTGGCAGGTGCTTTGGCAGGAATGGCAGGTGGCAATGAAGTGTTGGGCGTAAATCACAACCTGGCCATGGCGTTCTCTTCTGGCTACGGCTTCGATGCTATTGCCATCGCCTTGCTGGGCAACAGCAGCCCGTTCGGAGTGGTATTGGCTTCACTGTTATTTGGCTTCCTGCGTAGTGGTGCCACCAATATGATGCTGAAGACTGGCATCCCAATCGATATTGTCTCAGTAGTGCAGGCGTTCATCCTGGTATTTATTGCTGCTCCGGCGATCACCCGTACGATATTCCGCTTGAAGCAGCCAGCTAAGGGTGAGGAAGTAGTGCTCTCAACCAGCTGGGGAGGGAAGTAACCGATGGCTGCAACAACTGCTACTTTCCATAAAGAGGTCGAGCAAGTTAAACCGACCCGTCAGCGGGTGATGGGTGTCATATTCATCCTTGTCGGGGTGGCAATCTGGTTCTTTTTCATCCGTGGCGTAGCTCCGGGAACCGTCACCAAGTTCGGTATGACGCCCGGTGGCATGCAAGCCACCATCCCGGATATGACCCTTCCCTCTTTGCCAACCCTCTATTTCCTGTCTGCGATGTGTGTCGCCTTGGGGGCCGCCCAGCTGATCCGCAGGGGAGGATTCAGGAAATCCACCAACCTGATCCTGGGAGCGATAGCAGCCATGTTTGTGTTTGGCTTCCTGACCTATGGTGCTGCAGGAAAATCATTAAACCTGGCAGGCTTGCTCAATGTTTCACTCTCAAAGGCGGTGCCTCTCACCCTGGGTGCCTTGTCAGGCATCCTGAGCGAGCGAGCCGGGGTAGTCAATATTGCCATCGAGGGTATGATGCTTTCGGCGGCTATGACCAGCTGCATGGCTGCCAGTATCACCAATAGTTTATGGGTTGGTGTGCTGGTGGGGGTGCTGACCGGGGCATTGTACGGCGTTGTCCACGGTGTGCTCTCGATCAAGTACAAGGTCAACCAGATCATCTCAGGCACGGCCATCAATATCTTTTCCACCGGCATCACATCCTATATATCTGCAAAATTTCTCCAGCATTACGAGAGCCTTAACCAATCGGGTACCTTCCCGGCGTATCCAGTACCGTTGCTGTCTAAAATTCCTTTCCTGGGGCCGATCCTGTTTAATCACAACATGTACGTCTATGCGATGTACATCTTCTTGATCATTCTCACACTGGCCCTATTTAAAACCAAGTGGGGATTGCGCCTGCGCTCAGTGGGTGAGCATCCCAAGGCGGCTGATACACTCGGCATCAATGTTTTCAAGACCCGTTATATGGCAGTGATCCTGGGTGCCATGATGGCTGGGTTTGCCGGATCGTACTTTACCTTGGGCTCCGTGGGGCGTTTCGATGAGGTAATGACCGCTGGGCGCGGCTTTATCGCCCTGGCCGCCATGCTCTTTGGCAACTGGATGCCGTTTGGGGCCTTCGGTGCCGGTATTTTGTTCGGGTTCACCGATGCCCTGGCATCCAAGCTGGCAATTTTACGGTTGCAGATCCCATCCCAGTTCCTGCTGATGGCTCCGTACATTGTGACCATGATCGTTCTGGCAGGGGTGGTTGGCCGCAGCCAAATGCCTGCTGCAGATGGAGTGCCGTACGAAAAAGAAGGCGATTAGAAGTAAGTGATGGTTCTACACACAGATGGCCATCTCGGCCATCTGTTTTTTTTATCATCAGCTATTCAGGTTTTAACAGGTGGAAATTACCATGGGATTCTAGCTTACTCGTATAACCCCGAATATCACTCACTTGCCGGGGTCATAACCGGTGGTGAGTGAGCCCATTCGCAGGTCATCCGCGATCTGGCTTAACCCGTCCCTGGTTGTTTGTGGGATCAGGCTCTCAAAATCGTGATAAGGAGCGTACCCCCAGGATCCATAGTAATTCCCTGCAGGTAACTTTCCATCTGCGGTTTGTTTGATCAGCTCGGTAATCCCCTGGCCCACCATCTTCACCACACTGGTGACCAGGCAGGGGTGGGCATCCGGGAGACTCTCCCATTGGTCATTGCCTACACCGATGCAATACGCTTCGGGAAGGTGTGTTCCTTCAATCAAGGCGGCGTTCCCGCTCCTGTCACCTGATCCAAACACGACATCGGCGCCATTTTGTAGAGCATCTGAAGCAGCGCTCGCCCCCCACCGCGCATCGGCCTCGGTTAATTCCTTAGCTTCTGGAGGAGAGGGAGAAATGATGATGATCTCAGGGTTGATATAGCGTGCGCCAGCTTCATAGCCATATTTTAACCCGCTCATACCCGGCATCATTTCGGAACCGAAGACCCCTGCAATCGTGCCGGACCGGGTGAGCTGCGCTGCCAGGGCACCTGCCAGGAAGCCGCCTTGGTCTGCATGAAAAACCAGCCCGGTCAGGTTTGGTGTGGTAGCAACCTGGTTCTGATCAACCCCGATGAACGACGTGTTGGGATAAGTCTTTGCCATGCGGTCGGTCGCCTCGGTAAATTGTTCTCCAACGCTCACAATCACATCGTAACCGTTTTCAGCCAGGCTGGTGATGTTCTGTTCATAGTCTTTAAGGTCCACGGTCTCGATGTAGCGTACCTGATCTGCCACATTCTCGTTTTGGGCAGCCTGAACACCCTCCCAGGCTGCCTGGTTGGTAGACATATCGTGGATACCTTCAATGCCTGTTACCAGTCCAATGCAAAAAACATCCGTGCTGGCGCAGTCAGTTTCGCTTGGAGTGGCAGCCTGGCAAGCTCCCAGCAGCAGAGCAGCTAACAAAACAAGAACCATAATGATATGAAAACTCTTAACCAATTCGCCATGCTCCAGAGCGTTATAAATTCAGGTGATATGGGCTACGGAAAGTGCCAATCATCATGCAGCCCGGTCAATCATACAGGTATTGACCCGATCGCTATCTTCCCTGCCCTTGGTGTGGGTTCCCGTGTTCTTTCGTTTATTATGGGCGTTTTTCACCGGTTGTCAAATCCACACCGGTATCAATATATCCTGCTTGCAAGTCTGATAGGGTTTGCTGAGCCAACCTCTGTTTACCCGGGGTAAAAAACGAGGGATTGATGTTGGTGAACTCGATGGGTACGTATAGGCTATGCCCCCCAGAGATAGTGCCCTCCAGCAGCCCTGCCACCTGCTTTTGGATAAATGTGATTGGCTCGGCGGTCAGCGAGACAGCCCAGGTGGAGCTTGCTGCTGCAGGAGGGTTACCGCTGCTGATAATGTTGATCCCCGCCTGAGCTAGTATCGATAGCATGGCTTCGTCTCCTGCTTGGGGATACACATACACAGACCGCACGGCATGGTCGACCATGTAATTGGCAGCTTCCTGCCACTCAGCCGTGGTGGCGGTGGCAGGCAGTTCAACATAGGTTGGGTACTCATAGAAAGGCGGGTGAACCGGGCGGCACAGGCCGCAGAAATATACCACGCCATTCAGGAAACCACTGCGGGCCGAGCGTCCTTCCGTGGTATCCGACAGGCTGATCGTACCCACGCGCCAGTCTTCCGAAAGCATGGCCGCGATTTCGCCAGCAACGAAACCCTGCTGGTCGGGGCGTACATCCTGTGTATTGATCGTGGTCAGGTTCGGGGCAGGCGTCAGGTCGGGAATATCCAGCGCTAAGAATTGTGTACCTCGCCCCTGGGTCACGAACTCAGCCAACCCTGGGTCGGGTGGAACTGCCACAACCAGCTTCAGCTCCGGCACCATGTCGTTCATGGTCAGCTGTTGCCTGACTTGCCACTGAAGTCCAGCCTGGGTGATGGTATCGTTCAAAGCGGTCTGGAGGGCGTTGACCTGGGCGCTATCGGAGCCAGGCGGTGCCAGGAGCACGGCAAAGGGGGCCACCGGAGATGGTGAAGGCGTGACCGTGGGGGTGGCGATGACGAGATTGACGGTCGGGCTGGCTATAGACGTGGCGGGTGATTCCGTCGAGGGCATTACTGTTGTACAGGCAGCTAACCAACTCACCAGGCAGATTGCCAGGCTGATAAAGATGATTTGTCTAAAAGACTGTTTCAAATTCGCTTTCTCCGCTAGAGTGGTCGGCGATATTGTACTATAAAGACGCCTGGGGCGGCAAAATGCCCGAAAAAACTCGTTGGGGTATAATTAGCCCATGATCGAGCTGAGCATCCCAGGGCGAGGATTGATCCAGCTGCACCATCTTGTTTGCGATGTCAACGGGACCCTGGCAGTGGATGGACTCCTCCTGGATGGTGTGAAGCAGAGATTATCAGACTTGCACGACCGGCTTAGTATCCACCTGCTCACTGCCGACACTCATGGCAAACAAGGCATTATCGACCAGCAGCTCGGAATAAAATCCGTGCGGATCCAACCTGGAGATGAAACCCGGCAGAAGGAAGGCTATGTCACCCAATTAGGTGCTGGCAAGGTGATTGCCATTGGGCAGGGCGCAAATGATGCTGGGATGCTGCAGGCAGCTGCACTGGGAATCTGCGTGATTTCCGCGGAAGGTACCGCTGTAGAAACCTTACTGGCAGCCGATCTGGTCGTCAGCAGTGTCTTTGACGCCTTGGACTTGCTTGAAAAACCACTCAGGATTGTTGCTACATTACGTAAATGAGCCTGCCTAAGACTGAGAATATCCCCGATGACCCCGACCTGATGCCGCCTGCCCGGCGCAGAAGGGCCAGGCGCCTGCTCGCCCCCCTGGAAGTGGACGAACGCGCCATTGTGCTTGATCGTGTCAGGCATCGCACCTCGCCCAGCTTTGATTTTTTCCTGTTCTCTGCCCTCGCCGGTGTCATCTTCGGTATCGGTATCATGTTAGATTCACCGGTCGTGTTGGTGCTGGGGGCGGTGATTGCCCCCCTCATGGCCCCGGTGATCGGCCTCTCCCTGGCCACCGTCGTTGGGTCTTATAAATTTTTCAGCCGCAGCCTGGTTGCCCTGGCGATCGGCAGCCTCATAGTCTTCGTCATGGGGGCTGGGGCGGGATTGTTGGGGCGGGTATGGATACCTGCATCGTTGAACCTGGCTTTTTACAATGCCACCATCTCGGCTGATAACATCATTGTTTTAACCATTGGAGCTATTTTCACTGCCGCCACCATGGCCCACTCTGAGCGCAGTCCGGCTGCGCCGAGTGTGGCTTTAGCTTATACCCTTTACCTGCCCCTGGTGGTGGCGGGATTCGGCCTAGGCAGTGGTGTGCCCCACCTGTTTCCCGATGGCCTGGTAGTGTTCCTCATTCATCTGGCTTGGGCTGCATTATTGGGCGCCATTACCCTGGCTATCCTTGGTTTTCGCCCGATGACCATCATGGGGTATACATTGGGTGGCGTGGTCACTTTATTTGGCATCGCTGCGGCAATCGGGATCGCTGCCTATAGCACCACCCTGGGCTGGTTTGGAGTGCCGCTGGCTGTGCCGACCTATACGCCTACTGCGACATACACGCTCACACCAGTCCCACCGACGTCAACAGCCACGGCCACACTGGTACCCCCAACCCAGACGCCCACCATTACCCCCTCGACAACACGCACCA
>PQAL01000012.1:31954-32972 GCA_003105035.1 Anaerolineales bacterium
CCCTACGCAGACATTAACCCCCACCCCGGTACCCGTCTATGCCCGTATTGGCCCCGAACAGGGAGCCTTGATCCGCACCGGGATCGGCTTCGACACTCCCATCGTGTACCCGCCGGTGATGCAAGACACGCTGGTGCAGATTCTGGAAGAAGCCGTGGACAAGGATGGTTATCTATGGGTGCATGTGAATGTGATCGAGGACGGCCGGGAAGGTTGGATCCTGCAATCCCTCCTGCTCATCGCCACGCCTGAGCCCAACTGGTAACTTTGCCCTAAATCCACTTCAGTACCCCGGCAAAAATAATCAAGCAGATCAGGTCGAAACCCAGGATGCTACCCACCGTGATGGCTTTCTGTCGTACGCTTGGCATATCGAACACCCAATAGGCCACCAGGAAAAAGGGCAGATAGCCGATCAGGAAGATCAACCAGGGGGCACCCAGGTTCCACCACGGGTATTCCCAGGTGAGCGCGCCAGCACTATTCAATAACAGCTCGACGATCACGCAAAAGATCGATCCCACGACAGCAAATAACCAGCGATTGGGTATGCCCAGGATCTTCAGGTGCTTGTCAGCCGGTAGCATTTTGGTGAAGGAGACGCCGGCGATGGCAAACATGAAGCAGATCTCGATGTTTAAACCGATTAAGATCAGGTAGGCGGTCTGGCCGGGAGCGCCCCACACGGGTGCGTAGTTGGTGAAGTGAAATACCAGCCCATTCCAGATTTCGTTGAACCAATCCATGCCCCAAAATGCCAGGCCAGCGAACAGCAGGCTCCAATTGCGCCGTTCAACTTCCACAGTGTATACGTAAACGGTCAGGGCAAATAACGTGATGACATACCATTGGAAGGTAGTGGGGTTACGTAGGATGGCAAGGGCTTGTTGAGCCGATTCTGTGGGCATTTCTCCTCCTTTTGATTTATGAAAGGTCTAGTCTTTTTGTGTAAATCTCGCTGTGGTCGCCTGCTGGCAAGCCTTTCCATCACTGGCTAAGCGCTAAAAGCTCTCGATTT